>CALDSY010000031.1 GCA_937924355.1 uncultured Caulobacterales bacterium | reverse complement strand
GCCCAATGCCAGAAGGCGATATTGAGGGCAAAAAACGTGCCCGCTAAAAAGATAAAGCGATTAGGCCTTACCGGCAGGCGCTTTTGAATAAGGATGACCAGTAGAAACAAAATGGGGATCGCAAAAAAGAACCGCCACATGGCGACGGCTTGCGGTCCCAGCATATCTGGGGAGACCCCCTCGCGGAGCGCAATTGGTGCAAAACCGATGCAAATGCCGCCGAGTAACACCAGGAGCGGCCCGGTCCAGCGGCGGTCTGATATGTGTGTTTCCGACATGAGCATCGGTTAGAGGATGTGAAGCAGAATTGAAACTGCAAACTAGCTGCCCGGCAAAACCCGGACCGCTAATCCGAAAGGCAGTAGAACAGTCCAGCGGGCTGTGTGTTTCATAACCCCGGCGAGATCGCCGGCTAACTGACCCGACCCAAAGTATAAATCAGCCCGGTAAGGTCCGCGAATGGCCTTGCCTGTATCCTGAGAGATGACCAGAAACTGGCTTTGCGTTCCGCGGTAATCCCCGGGCACAGTGGGTAATTTCACGTCCAGCCACACCGGTACGCCGTAAGGATAGTGGCTGGGGTCTACGGCGATGGACGCCATGTCCGTCAAAGGCACCCGCATAGCCCCCTTTGGGCCTTCGCCAGGGAAAATGGTTTCTTCTCTAAAGAAGATGTAGCGTTCGTTCCGGTTCATCAACTCCCGCGCCGCATCGGGTCCGTTTTGGTTCATCCAGTCTTCGATCCGCTGTTTTGAGGCCTGCTCCAAGGTGAAGGCGCCGCGCTCCACCAATACCCGCCCGATCGAGGTATAGGCCCGGCCATTATTGGCGTCATAGGCGGCGCGCACGCGCGACCCATCGGGGAAGACCAAAACGCCGGAGCCCTGAACTTGCATGAAAAACACATCAATAGGCCGGCCATAGGCGATCACCCGCGAAACAGACTCGTTGATCCGGCTGCGCGGCAAGGTCAGATTAGCGGCGCTGGAAGGTTCCGTCAGAATAGGTTCCGAATAAACCGTATCCTTTGAGCGGCGGGCCTGGATTTCCGGTTGATAATAACCTGTAACCATGCCTTCGGCACTTGTACCTGCAGACAGGTCAACGGGCAAAAATTCACTTTCGAAAAACGCCCGCGCTGTGGTGTTATCTAGTATAGGCGTGGCCTGCGCCGCCGCACAAGTCGAAGACCAGTCCCCCGCCGTTCCGAATTCCCGGCGGCTATGAAGAGCCGTCGCCTGATCCATAACTGAAAGCCTGGCGCAGCCACGCTGAAACGACATCAGGGCGTTTTTGAAATCCGCCTGCCCCCAGCCCGGTACGGTCTGAAAAGCTTCGCTGATTGTAACGGGTATGGGAAGAGGTTGCGATATGACGGGCGGATTAACCGGGGGCGTTCCGGTTGAGGCCTCTGGCTGATCAATTGGAGCCGGCGTTTCTGTATTGGGGGCGGATGTGACCGGGTCTGGATTGGCGGGGGAGGTGGTGCCGCCCGGCGCGCCGGCAACAGGCGTCATGTCCGGTTGTTTGGGTACGGTTTCACAGCCAGCCGACAGAAGTGTTGCGGCTAATATCGCCGCCAACGCCCCGGCCTTGTAGGAATGTGTCATATATAGGCTCTAGCGAACAGTGTCAGGCGTGGGATCTGTGTCAAAATCCGTATCGGAGGCCGCCACGTCGGATAGCAGCCAGTTGGGACTTTTGCCTTTCATGTCCCGCTCAAAGGTCCAAATTTCAGAACTGCGCGATAACAGGTCCGGGTCCCCTTGAACCACATTCCCTTCGGCGTCTTTCATAGCCGAGGCAAGTTCAGCTTCAAACTGTACGGCAATGCGGGCCTTTGATCCCGTGCTGTCAATGGACTTGACCTCAGCGTCGATGAGCCGGGCCAGATCCGTCACCTGAGTCAGATTTTTGACTTCGCGATCCGTGATAGCGCCATCATAGACATTATAGACTTTGTCGGTCAGCAATTCTTTGAGCAAAGCCCGATCGCCTTCGGCAAAGGATTCTAGGATAATACCGTAGGCCCCTTGGGCCTGGTCGAGAAATTTGGTTAGGGAAAAGCCGGGATCATAGCTCCGAACACCGGCAATACCGGGAAATTCTCCAGATTCTGCGAGCGGGTCGATCACGGCCGCTTGTTCCTGTACGGGCTTGGCCATAAATTCCGTCGGATCGAAAGCATCGTCGGGACCGCTGCCAACATTTTTACCCAGCACTGAAAACAGCATGGCGCAGATAACCGTTGCGATTGCCGCGTAGAGAATGACTTCAAATAACATGGTTTGGCTTTCGTTTCTCGTCTCTATATAAGTGATGAAAGTATTATTGACCAGTTGCCGAGGCAGAATTGCTATGTTAGCTGACCGCTCGCCTAATACAAGAAAATAGGGCACAGATTTTACGAACAGATTAATGAGGAGCGGCCCCATGGCCAAAAAGAAAAAAGAAGAAGCTCAGCCAGAAGAAACGGCCACACCAGAAGGCCAGACTGGCCCTATGCTGCAGATTTTGGCTCAGTACACAAAAGATCAGAGTTTTGAAAACCCGAATGCGCCGGATAGCCTGCGCATGGATGGCGACAACCCACCTGCCCTAAACGTGCAAATCGAGGTTGGCCGCCAGATGATGGATGATGACACAGCCGAAGTGACCATTATTCTTAAGGCCGATGCCCGCAAAGGCGACCAGGTCTCTTTTATTGCCGAGTTGGAATATGCCGGTTTGTTTGCTTTTCAGGGCGTTACGGCTCAGGACATTCAGCCGCTCATCATGATCGAATGTCCGCGCCTGATCTTCCCGTTTGCCCGCCAGATCCTGGCCAATATGACCCAGCAAGGCGGGTTTATGCCGCTCTATCTGGATCCGCCGGATTTTGCCGGCATGTTTCGCGAAGAAATGATGCGCCGGCAGGCTTCGGCATAGGCGCAGCTTCGAGATCATTTAATTTCTGGTCTCCTTTTGTGGGGGCCTTTCTATTCGGGCTTATCTAGTTCAAGGTAGGTTTAGTCACATCTCCTGTTAGCAACCAGTCGCGCATGGCGTCGTAAAGCACCTCTCTCTGCGCCTCTGGAAGCTGGCTGGGTGAGTGCTGCATACTTTCGATCTCCCAATAGGTGTAGGCGGAATTCTGCCCTGCGTCCAAATCCGCTTTCAGGGCTCTTGCCCCATTGATCTGCCCTTTGTCCTCGGTGCCATGAACGATGAGGACGGGTACTTGGTTATCAACGAGAAGGTGGCTCAGTCTTGTGAAAAGCCGAGACTCCCATACTTTGTATGTATTGTCGCCGCCCAGCCAGGTTTTCTCTGATGTTGGGTTTTTTCGAATATCATCAAAACGGGCTTGGAGTTTTTCAACACAGCGTTGTCGTTTCTCCGGACGATCAACAAATCTCTCTTCGGAACAAAAGTCTTGATCCCGAAAGTGTTCGGCCATTGTAATGCCGCCGCCCATGGCCCCCAGGACAGCGCGTTTCGTGTTGGGATAATAGGCTGTCAGTTGCGCTGCAATGTCGCCGCCGTCCGACCACCCCCAGATCAAGAGCTCGCCATTCCACCAATCCTGAGTGCCCCTCACATGTTGCAAAACCCGCATGTGGTTCAAGACCCGGTCCTGTATGGAATAATTTTGAAGGAAAAGCTCGGAACAGATCTCACCGTCATCCTCAAGCTCAACCCCGATTTTTTCGACGATTAGTCTTGCATAGGGCTTGGGGGCGGATCCGTCTGGTTTGTGAATATCGAGCAATCCATTTGTGGCCGGCCCCCGACAGGTGGACCCATCAATCACTACCAATAGCGGAACGCTCTCCGCGTTTTCCGGAAAGTCCAGCCAGTAGGATAAAGGTGTTTCCTGGGCGGTCTGAATTGTTTGGGCATTGTCGTAAGAATAGGAAACTTCCGGTTTTTCGGGCGCGGCCTGACAGGCCATGAGAGCCGTGGATATAACCAATAAAGTAAAAAACCGCATAGCGCTCCCCTTTGCGCCAGCCTAACGCGTAAGCAGAGATTCCGAAAATTAATCTCGAGTCATTTTAACAAATACGCCCAACGCCGTTCACCCCGTTGTCAAACGGGGTCCAGTCTGTGAGTTTCAACTGAGCTTGCAAAGCTTGGTCAGGTTTTTATCATCCGTAACCCTCCTGGTTCCCGACTTTCGTCGGGATGAGCGGGGTTGGGGGTAATTTATTAGCGGCTTGGGGTTTTATCTACCTACGCGCGGCGTTCCGCCTTAGCCCAGTATTTTTGCCAGATGCTGTCCGCCGCCTCACCGCCCATTTCTTTTATGAATGTTTTGTGGGCGTCCATTTCCGAATTGCTGATGCGCGAGGCCAGCGCCTTTTCTCTTGGGCGAGCCACAGGAATGAGGGTGGTGTCGGTTTTTTGCAGGTTTTTATCAAAGCCAAAAGACCGTGCCCGGCCGCCGCGCAGCTCAAGATAAACCCGGGCTAGTAGTTCCGCATCAATCAAGGCTCCGTGCTTGTCCCGGCTGGTCAGAGAAATATCAAAGCGCCGACAAAGGGCATCAAGCGAGGCCGGCGAGCCTGGAAATTTAGCGCGGGCAATTTTTAGCGTGTCGATAAAGCGCTCATTGGGATAGGTGTCAAACCCGGCCCGGGTGAGCTCGGCATTGATAAAGCCCGCGTCAAACTCTGCATTATGAGCCACAAGCGCGGCGTCA
>CALDSY010000030.1 GCA_937924355.1 uncultured Caulobacterales bacterium | reverse complement strand
CCAAAGGGCTGATACTTCGGATCAGACCCTAAAGGGCCAATTAGAACACCCCGGGCACTACCTTCTTTCGGGATGAAAAAGGGTACATTGCGCGGCGTGTTATTGACTACAAGCGCCCCATATCCCGCCACGATAACTGTTTGCTCCGATTGAATTTTCTGAACGTTCAGCGCGCCCATTGTTACCGGCGCTTGTCCAGCAATTCGACGAGATGGCGTATCAGGCAATTGTTCCCAATCAGCCGGGATTTCATCTCGCCACATCAACGTGACATTCATACGGTAATCCCCATCCGTAATCACGACGAACCGATCTTCCTCACCGAACCCCATCAGGCTCGGCGTTGCCCCGGATCCTTCACCCCAGCTATTTCGATAACGTGCCGTCCAGGCCCCGTCCGCTTCGTCGACGGATAGGCGATCCCCTGTCCAGACCACTTTATGCATATGATTTCTAGAAGCCACATAGATACCGCCGCTCTCATCCAGTGCGATGGCATTACGTACCCAGCCATATCCAGTGCCACGGGTCTCGATATCTTCCTCGTCTCGGTGTTTCATTTTCACAGATCGGTATTCTTTGAGATCCATAGAGACAGCAACCATAATGCCATCTTCGGTGGGGAAAACAATCCAGCCATCATAAGTCATATTGATGCCGACACTCGGCCCGGCCTCCCCGGCTGGCATTTCAAACCTGGCTTTCTCGATAATGCCTGAGGATCGGTCGCCTTCAATGGCATCACCATAAGCGACGATCGTGCCGTCCTTACGGGCAAAATAAAACCAATTATTAGAGCCGACCATGGCGTATATGCCGGATAGATTGGTGAGTGGCATCAATGCATCAATGCCCGTTTTTATGGCGCCTAAGGATCCTGTATTTTCATCCAATTTTGCGAGAATATCGTCGGCCCAGTCTTTCGTGTATTTTTCGGCTTCGGGTGATGGCAGGTGACCGATGATCTCATAGGTTTCTTCATCAAGCTTGTAGATACCATTGACACCATTGGTCCAAAGGGCGCGTTTTCCATCTGCATAGGGGCTAGACGTATAGATTCCAAAATAACCCGGTCCCAAGAATTGATAGCTGATTTCGCTTTCCGATAGCGTTCGCGACGGACCCATTGGGCCGGGTAGCGGGGTCGCGTCCTGCTGCGCGGTATCTCCATGGGGCAATGGATTAACGCCGTCTGCTAGAAACGGGTTTTTCGCGGCGAAAGCCATGTCGAGATTTACCGATGACGGATCCGACATTTGTAAAACAGGTTTTAGATCAAGATCCGGACGTGGCGGCTCGGGCCCCAGGTCCAGCATACGGGCAAGTCCAAACACCAAGAATGCTGTGAACAACAAAGTGAATATTAGAAAAAATCGCCGCACAAGTCTCCCCCTTGATACAAGGGTGACTTTTCCGAATCCGATTCGGAAAGTCAAGGCAGTTGGTTAGATGCCTTGATCTTCCTTACGCGGGCGGCCTTCAATTTCTTCAAGGAGCTCTTCATGTAGGGAATTAGAGTCTCCGCCGCCAAATACCATAGCGCCAGATGTATAGGAACTGCCAAATGTTTCCGCGGCTGTGTAGGTTTGGGCGATACCGGACAGGAAATCATCCTCATTCAGCGTGCTCATTCGGTGAATAAAGACAGACCAAACAATGTCGTTAGCGATAGCGTAGCGGGAGTCCAAGACTGCATCAAAATTGGCTTGCAACATGCGCGCGTGAATGTCCTCAGGAACAGCAACAGACTGAATAATCGGCGACATAACCCGCATACGATCAGCTTTCTTGTCATAGACCACCATGACATCTCGGTCTCTGACCTTAAATGTAATCCGATTTGCGGCCACTTCCGCGTCCGCGTCAAACTTCTGGATGAGCGCAGACATTTTGTCGCCATTCATTCCTTGCGGATTTAGCTCCTCGATCACCGTGTCGGCATCAACCGAATGCTCTGCGTTTTGGGAGTCACAGGCGCTAAGTAATACAGCTGTCGTCAGAAGCGCCGTGCGCCAAAATCTTTCTCGCATAATGTCCTCTTGCCACATAACTGAAACGCGCGAGCGTTCAGTGCAAGTCACAAATGCGTGTGATTTATAGCGCTGACATCAAATCTGACAATTGGGCATTGATGATGGCGAATTTAGATACAGTCCAGCCACCCTTTTTCGACATGGCGTTGACCGTGTCTTCATAGGCCTTGATGTTGGGCACGCGGGCTTTGACCCAGTCCCGGATAATCGCTTCATCGTCGAACTTAGCCGTTTTCTTTTTCTTGGCAAACTTGGCCGCATCCTCGGCAAAACGGAATTGGGCCTTGAAGAAATCTTCTTGGAGATGGCGCATGGCCAGACGTTCCCAATGATCATTGGAATTTGTAGATATGAGCGCGGCTCGGACCCGGTCAATTTTCAGACGCCCGCCAATTTCGTAAAACAGCTCTGCCGCTTTAGGCACATCAAGCTTTACCTTGTCAGCCAATTCCAGCACGTCAAAGCCGGACGCGCGCGAGCGCAACAAAGCCACATCAACGGCCAGCGCTTTGGGAATGCCGGCCCGTTCAAACCATTTCACTCGGCTTTCTGCGCGCCGCTGATCATAAGGCGAGAGCATTTTGAGCCAGCCACCGTCCACAACAGCGGCCAGACTAGCACGGCGCTTTATACGATCAGCAAGTTTGCCTTTTTCGCCCCGCCGGACCAACCAGGCCATGACCCGCATTAGGACGCGAGCTATTTCCTGATGGAGCTCCGTCTGGGCGCGAGCATTGACTTTATTGTCTAGCTTCTTAATGGCCTCTCGCAACTCGCTAATATTTAGCGCCTCATAAGCCACAACAAATGACTTGGCGATTTCAGCGATAGAACCCTGGGTCTGTTCCTGCAATCGCATGACCGCCATGGGGCCGCAGACATCAACGATTTTATTGACCAGCCTGGAAATAATGATTTCACGACGTAGACGATGTGTCGCCATAGCCTTCTTATATTTTTGTAGCTTGTCGGGGAAATAGGCGGCGAGCGTTTTATCCATAAACGGATCATCAGCCACATCTGTTGCAATCAAATCATCAAACAGGACATTCTTTGAATAGGCCATGATGACTGCGATCTCTGGGCGCGTTAGGCCTGACTTGTTATTGGACCGGTTCTGCATGCCTTCTTTACTGGGCAAGCCCTCAACGTCCCGGTTTAGCAGGCCGCGCTTTTCCAGCGACGTCATGAAACGCTCATAGGCATTGTGATCCAACGGCGCGCGGAGCTCGGCTAGGGACAACATGCCCGTTTGATCATAATTATGCTGCAACACTAGCTCGGCTACATTGTCTGTCATAGCCTCAAGAAGTTTGTTTCGGGCTTTAGCCGGCAAAGCTTTTTGCTCAATAGCGCCCCGCAGGAGAATTTTGATATTCACCTCATTGTCAGAGCTGTCCACTCCGGCCGAATTGTCGATGGCGTCGGTGTTGAGGCGCCCACCCGCCAAGGCAAATTCGATGCGGCCTGCCTGGGTCATGCCCAGATTAGCCCCCTCGCCAATGACCTTGGCGCGGAGCTGCGCGGCACTGACCCGAAGGCCGTCATTGGCCTTGTCACCCACATCAGTATGGCTTTCATGGCCTGCTTTGACATAGGTGCCAATACCGCCAAACCAAAGGAGCTCACACTCACTTTTCAGCAGGGCATGAATGAGTTCATCGGGTGTGACTTCCGCTTTAGACAGGCCGGTCATGGCCTGGATTTCCGGCGTCAACTTTATGGACTTGGCGGACCGAGAAAACACACCGCCGCCCTTGGAAATCAGCTTTTTATTGTAGTCCTGCCAGGTGGAGCGCGGCAGTTTGAACATGCGCTCTCTTTCCTTGAAGGATTTTGCTGGATCCGGGGTCGGATCAAGGAAAATATCTAGATGATTAAAAGCCGCTAACAGCTTGATATGCTTAGATAATAGCATGCCATTACCAAAGACGTCTCCGGACATATCTCCAACGCCGATAACGGAGAATTCTTCTGATTGAATATCCTTATCCATTTCGCGGAAATGCCGTTTCACCGCCTCCCAGCCGCCTCTCGCCGTAATGCCCATGACCTTGTGGTCATACCCAACGGAGCCCCCTGATGCGAACGCGTCGTCTAGCCAGAAATCATAGCTTTGCGAAATTCCATTGGCGATATCGGAAAACGTCGCCGTTCCCTTATCGGCCGCAACCACCAGATAAGGATCGGGCGCGTCCCAGCAGACCACGTCTTTGGGCGCAACTGTGCCTTTGCCTTTGTAGTTGTCGGTAATATCCAAAATGCCGGAAATAAAAGTTTTATAGGCAGAGATACCTTCGGCGAACCATTCATCTCTTGTGCCGCCCTGCGGTAGTTGCTTAGGAAAAAACCCACCTTTTGAGCCAACCGGTACGATCACCGAGTTCTTGACCTGTTGGGCCTTCACCAAACCTAGCACCTCCGTTCGAAAGTCATCCCGGCGGTCGGACCAGCGTAGTCCGCCGCGGGCGACGGGGCCAAAACGCAAATGCACCGCTTCTACTTTCGGCGAACTGACATAGATCTCACGGTATGGTTTGGGTGACGGCAGATCTTCGATGGCCTGACTGTCAAATTTAACGGACATATAGGGCTTGAATTTTCCCGCCTCGTCCGTTTGATAGAAGTTGGTTCGCAGCGCATGTTTGGCCGCTTCGGCTAGGCGGCGTATGACACGGTCGTGGTCGAGCGAACGAACATCGGCCAGGTTTTTGAAAATCCCCTTTTCCTTGGTGGTAACGGCCTTTTTACGCTCTGTAATCTTGGCATAGGCATTGGGATCAAATTTGGCCTTAAGATAATCGACAATCATCCCAGTAATTTTTGGATACTGTGATAAGGCTTCGATCTGTGTGGCTTCCGATGGATCCATCCCGCTTTGTCGGCGGTAGCGCGCCAAAAGCCGTATTAGGGAAATATCCCGCCAGTCAGCCAATAGTGGCAAGACCAACTGATTAAACCCATCATCCTCATTGCGGCCATCCCAAGTCGCCAAAAAAGCGTCTTCGAATACATCAGAAAACTTCTCAGGCTTCTTGATAGGAAATGGTAGGCGAATTTCGAAATCATGGACCCAGGCTGTCTCACCAGTTGATTTTTTGACCTCATATCCTGTTTCCGCTGTCACATGGGCCGCAAAATTCCGCAAAACCGGGATCACATTTGATGGCTCTATTCGGTCAAGGCTGAAAATCTTGGCCTTGAAATCCGACGTCAGACCAGCCGCTTGATAGACTTTAACGATTATGCGCTGACCATTGCCTAGGTGAGCTATCTCCGACAGATCGGCAAATGCCTGACGCGGTGTAAACGCGTTTTGATAGGCAATTGAGAAACCGTTTTGATAGTCACTAACCTCTATGTTGGCCGCGCCGGTTTCGTCCACACAATTGGAAACTCCATCAAACCAAGGTTGGGCGATTTCTGATATCCGGCTTTCCAGCTTTTTCAAATTAGGCGACAGACTTGAGTCCGGTTCCATACCGATTATGAAATGCACCCTGGCCATAGGCGCATCACTATATTGCGGATAAAAGGCGGAGATACGTCCGCCGAAGGCGTTTTTAAGTTCCTCACCAATACGCATTCTTACACGGGTGTTATATTGCTCCAACGGCACATAAACGAGAATTGAGGCAAAGCGATCAAACGGGTCGCGGCGAACAAAAATCCGGGTCCGCGGGCGATCGAATCCCTGGGCAATACCCGTAGAGATTCTCAGCAGTTCTTTTTCGTCAATCTGAAATAACTCGTCCCGTGGATAGCTGGACAGCACATAGTCAAGCCGCTTGGCATTGTGCGAGCCTTCCAAGTGCCCGGCCTTATTCATGACCCGGCTGACCTTCTGGCGCAGAAGCGGAACATATTGGGGAGACCGATTATAGGCCTCTGAGGTAAACAGGCCAACGAAACGGGTTTCGCCCGTCACATCACCGGACCAATCATAATGTTTGACAGATACATAATCCATGCGGACACGCCGGTGAACCCGCGTAAAAACATTGGATTTCGCGACCGTGACCGGCGGGCTGTTTTTGAGAAAAGCGGAGACGTTTTTAATAATCGCTGTCGGCTCACTACTTTGGCGCAACACCGTTAGGGACTTGTCTCGCAATATTCCAAGCTGGTGCCTTCGGTCGACCGAAGGATTGGCAAAATCCGGACTCGGACCGTTGCGCGCCGCGCTTTTCATATAGTCATATCGGCGGGACCCCAGAAGAACGAAATTCCCGGCGGCCATCCATTCCAAAAAGGCCTGCCCTTCTTGTATGTCTTCATCTTTTTCAGCCCCGGGAGTCTTTGACAACTCCTCTGAAACCGCCTGAATATTCTTCAATAAGCCTTTGAAATCCTTATTAATTGCACTGACATCTTTCAGAACCAGCTTAAGCTCTTTCAACAAGGCCGTCTGCATTTTCTGGCTTAACGTCGGAGTGACCACGAGTATCATGGACTCGGTTACCGGTTCGCCGCCTTTTTCTTTCCACTTGCCAGACTTGTTCCTGAACCCCCGAACAATCGGATGAAAAAGACCGGTCACATTGACCCCAAAGGACGAGATCGCGGCAACGACTGAGTCCACAAGGAAAGACATGTCGTCCACAACGATTTTGATCACATGATCCGCCCTGTCCGAATTAGCTTTTGAAAAGCTCGCCAACGGTTCAGAGTCTATCAGAACTTCACCGGCCTGACGGGTCACTGGATACATCCAAAAGGCGCGGGCCAAATCTTTTAATTGCTCAAGACTATAAAACGAAAACCCGCTTTCACTGGCGTCGCGATAAAACTCGCGCAGGAAATCTTCAGCGCCGGCTTCAAAATTTTTGTCGGCCGTATTGGTGAAGTCCTTGTGCTCGAAACAGCTTCTTAAGAACTGTCGTTCAGAAAATTTTAATTCGCTCATTTTCCTCCCCCGAGGTATAGGCAATTATTGTTTTAAGCGGCCGCGTGTATCCGTTTTAGGGCGAGCCGATCGGCAATTTCATTGGTTGGCTTGTTCTCTAGCGCTGACAAGCTGAATATTTCATTTAAGGTCTGCGCCAGACCATCCAGCTTATTATCAACCCAATCGCTTTTATATGTTCCAGACAATTCAGCTGCCACATTGATAATTCCGCCGCCATTGATCACATAATCGGGACAATAGAGTATATCTTTGCCTTTTAGGACGTTTCCCATATCAGGATGAGAGAGCTGGTTATTGGCGGCGCCGCCGACAATCTTCGCCTGGATTTGTTCAATAGTTTTTGGATTAATCGCACCGCCAAGGGCACAAGGGGCAAAAACATCCACATCTTGCGCATGTATCATGCCAGGATCGACGATATGAGCGCCCAATTCCTGTTCCGCCAATGCGACGATCTCTTCATTGATATCAGCCACGAACAGTTTTGCGCCGGCGGCGGATAGTTTCTGGCACAAACTGTAACCTACATGCCCCAAGCCCTGCACAGCGACGCGCAGACCTTTTAGATCATTTTGTTTGAATACGCGTTCAGCTGCCACGTGGAGCCCCCTGAATACGCCTTCAGCGGTTACGGGTGACGGGTCGCCTGATGCGGCCTCCCCGCTATCGAGCCCCCCGACAAATCTTGTCTGCTGCCGGACGACTTCCATATCCGCTGTGCTGACGCCCACATCTTCGGCCGTGCAGTAAATTCCGCCAAGGCTTTCAATCGCCTTGCCATAGGCCGTAAACAAAGCGCGTCTGTCATACTCACCGCCTGGACGCATTATGACCGCTTTACCACCTCCAAAAGGAATGTCGGCCATGGCGTTTTTATAACTCATGGCTCTGGAAAGGTTTAGCGCATCATCCAGCGCTTGCTGAGACGTTTCATAGGTCCAAAACCGCGTACCGCCAGCGCCGGGACCTCGATTAGTGTTGTGGATGGCAATTATGGCGTTCATTCCAGAGTCCGGATCCGTAAAAAAATGGACGCTCTCATGATCATCAAAATTAGGGCTATCGAAAACCGACATATACCGCTCCGGAAATTTATCCCCGGTCTATTAGCAAATATAAGAATAAAAATGCCTTAATTTCCTCAAAGAGGACAAAGCTATTTCGCATATACCAATGGCGCGCTATTCATTATTGCAAGGTATTAAGTGCACTGGCCGCGGATTTGAGAATCTGCATCGAAAGGGCCGCCCCTGTTCCATCGCCCAAACTGATTCCAAAATTATGGCGCGGTGAACAGCCAATGCGGTCCAAGAGTGCTTCGTGGGCGGGCTCCGAAGTTATTGATCCTGCAATGCAATGATCGATGGCCGAAGGATTAACCGCGTGTATGACAGCCGCTGCCGTGCATACAACAAAACCATCCAAAATAATAGGTATTGACTGATGCCTGGCAGCGACGATGGCCCCGACCATGCCCGCTATGTCCCGGCCCCCGAAATATTGCAGATAGTTCAGCGGATCGCCGCCTGACAAATCTTTCCTGGATATCGCCTTTTCGACCGCTTTAATTCTGTCTTTGGCAGAATGATCGTGGGCTCCGGCCCAATATTCAGCTGAGCCGCCATAAAGAGCCAGCGCGATTGCGGCAGCAGCGGTCGCCGTACCCGTCCCAGCATTGCCGATCGCAATTATATCTGCGCCTTCAGCAACCACCTCCATTCCGAACGCGATCGCCCCCGCACAATCCTTTTCTGATAAGGACTCGCCGGTGGTAATATCAGGCACGGGATGCTCCACGCCCATTTCGTAGACCTTGAAAGCCGCATTCATATCCGCGGCTATTCCTCTAACGGCCGCTTTTTGACGGCTAAGGCCTTGGACTCTGCGGCGGGCAATTTTTTGAAGGTCATCAGTCATGAAATTTTGCGCGACTTCGTGAGTTCCAGCAAAGACCGCCACTAATGGCCTGGCAATTTTTGGCATTTTACGCCGTTGCCAACGGGCCAGCCACTCCAAATCATCCGTTAGGGTTCCCAAAACGGGGCTAGGCCCGGGGAACCCGTCTAGAATCGCGCGCACGTTTTCCGCCGCTCCATCGTCACCATCTGGCACAGAGTTAATCAGGGCTCTAAAGTCGTCTAAAGGGGCATGTTCTGCCAAGCGCTTTACCTCGTGTTTATTATATTTGTTTAGGATGATTCTAAACTATTCAAATTGCCTAAGCCATTAACGTAACCGAAATATTACAACTAGAGACAATTTATCATGGGAATGCAGGGGAAATTTTTAAAGGACTCGGTCCTAATCGCGGGCATCGCATTTGCGTGTACTTATGCTGCCATAAACAAAGAGGCGATTTATGATCGATTGGGGATAACGATTACGGCAACCCCAAATACCGAATCGGCATCACAGACTTCTGCCGCTCAAGACAAAGCCTTACCCGTGACAAAGCTTCAAGGCGTCGCCGTTTCAATCCCTAAAAACAAAGTCGACGGACATTTCTGGACAAATGCGCGCGTCAATAACGGTGTGATCAATTTTTTGGTTGATACAGGCGCCAGCACAGTTGCTCTGACGCCGGAAGACGCTCGCCGTGCCGGTATCAATCTCAAAAATCTTGAATATAATGTGCCGGTATCGACGGCAGCCGGCCAGAATGTAGCGGCCGCTGTACAATTAAAGTCCATTTCCGTAGGACCCGTCACATTACGCAATGTCCGGGCCATTGTTGTGCCGGAAGGATTAAGCACGTCTCTACTTGGAATGAGCTTTCTGGGTGAATTACAAAAGGTCGAGGCCACACCTCATGCGCTGATTCTGCGTTTATAGGGCCTTGCGGATCATATTGATCGCGACCAATAGCAAGAATATTCCGAATACCCGCCGAAGCTTGGCCTGATCCATCTTGTGAGTTGCTCGGGCGCCATAAGGCACAACGAAAATCAGGGATAGCGCGATAAAAACAAACCCCAATAGATTAACGTAACCGGCAGAGAATTCGGGCCGGCCTGCCACCCCCCAACCACTGATGATCCATCCAATTGTCGCTGGGACGCTGATAAAGGCACCAATTCCCGAGGCCGTAGCGATCGCCCGCTTAATAGGCACCGCGCACATCATCATAAGTGACACAGAAAGCGCGCCGCCGCCGATACCCATAAGCGAAGAAATCATCCCGATCCCGCCGCCGCCAATCGGCAAAGCGATCCCCCCCGGCACGCTGTCTCTAAGCTTCCAATTGGGCCGACCAAAGATGAACTGCAGAGAAATAACGAAAGCCACCACGCCAAAAATCACGCTAAGCTGGTTGCCCGACAGAATTTTTCCCAGATACCAAGCCGCAAATAAGGCCCCAGCTCCGATCCAGAGACCCCAGCTTTTAAGGGGGTTGCCGGGCCACAAAAGCGCCCAATCTACGGCGCCGTGCTGATGGTGGGTTTTGACTGAGCGGATGGACCCGACGATGATGACGGCAGACGATGTGGCAACCGCGCAATGCATGAGGATGTCATTGGGAACCCCCAAAAACGAGAACACAAAATACAGGACGGGAACCATAATGGAGCCTCCGCCAATGCCGAATAGTCCAGCGGCATATCCGGTAACCACCCCTGTCACCAAAAGCGTCCCGGCAAATAAAAGGAGTTGCGGATCCACTAAGCGGCGCCTTGAAATTCACGGCGGGTTTGCAGCGCCGCATCGATAGCTTCAGAAGGTTTAACGCCCGTCGCAATTGTTTCGCTTAACGTGCGCCGCCATAGCCTCGCGCCGGGCTTGCCTGCGTAAAGCCCCATGATATGGCGCACCATGGCTTTGGACGTTCGGTCCTCGTCTTCATTTTGGCGCACAAAGTCGATAACCCGTTCTACAATATGTTCTCGACTCGTACCCGCTGACGCTTCGCCGTAAAGGCGCGCGTCCACACCAGACAAAACCCAAGGTGTATGATAGGCCGCGCGGCCCAACATGATACCGTCTAAACGCTCGCTTTCGGTAATTGCAGTTTCCAGATCCTGTAGCCCTCCATTGAGCTCAATAGCCACGTTTGGAAATTCCCGCTTCATCTGACGCACAAGTTCATAGTCCAGTGGCGGCACGTCCCGGTTTTCCTTGGGGGATAGGCCCTGCAACCAGGCCTTACGGGCGTGAATGATAACCCGTTTGCATCCCGCTTCAGATACAGCACGCACAAATTCAGGCAAGGTGGCTTCGACGGGCTGATCATCAACACCAAGACGGCACTTTACCGTTACAGGAATTTCAACGGCGTTTTGCATGGCCTTGAAACAATTGGCCACCAATTCCGGCTCGAGCATTAAGCAGGCCCCAAAACTCCCGGATTGCACGCGGTCTGACGGGCAACCAATATTGATATTGAGTTCGTCATAGCCCCACTGCTCGCCAATTTTGGAGGCCTCCGCCAATTTGGCCGGATCGCTCCCCCCGATCTGCAAGACCACGGGATGTTCTACCTCATAAAATTTCAACAGATGGTCCCGCCGCCCGTGGATAACCGCATCCGCGACGACCATTTCGGTATAAAGCCAAATACGACCCGACAACTGACGGTGAAACCACCGGCAATGCCGGTCCGTCCAATCCATCAT
>CALDSY010000029.1 GCA_937924355.1 uncultured Caulobacterales bacterium | reverse complement strand
CACCGAGCCGACTACGCGGCGGTAATTGAGGCGCTCAATGAAAAGGGATTGCTCTACCGTTGTTTTCGCACGCGCAAACAACTGCCCGAGGGCACTTATCGGGGCAAGCCCGACCCGGACGAAGCGGCAAAACTCAAAGCGCAGGAGAAATTTGCGTGGCGCTTGTCCATTGCTAACGTCGAAGGCTATCTTGGGGAAAGCAACCTGCCCTTTTCCGATGAGGTGCTGGCCCGCAAGGATATCGGGACTTCTTATCACGTAGCCTGCTGTCATGATGATGCCCTGCAAGGCGTAACCCATGTGGTACGCGGCAAGGATATTGAGCCCCTCACCGCATTTCAAAATCTGCTTCAGCGATTAATGGGTTGGCCGGTGCCGGAATATTACCATCACGCGCTCCGTCTAAATGATGATGGGGACAAGCTTTCCAAGCGAAATCACGACACCTCCATTCGCAGCTTGCGCGAGGAAGGCTATACAGCCGAGGAAGTTTTGGATATGGCGAGGCCATGAGGAATTGGCCGAGATGAACGACTTCGTCAAAGATATCTGGTATTTCGCGGGCGTGTCCGGGGACGTCAAAACCGGCAAGCTTATCCGCACGGAAATCGCCGGTGAGCCCATCACTTTGGGCCGCAAGCAAGATGGGTCTGTGTTTGCCCTGCGGGATGTCTGTCCGCACTGGGCGGCGCCTTTGTCGGCCGGGCGCATTGTAGGGGACACAGTCGAGTGCCCCTATCATGGCTGGCGCTTTGGCACGGAAACCGGTCAATGCACCGCCATTCCAGCCTTGACCTCCGATAGCGATATTGATCCCGGCAAAATCAAAGTCAGGCACTTTCCGGTCCGCGAAGACGGGCAGCTCATTTGGGTGTGGATGGCGTCTGACAAAGGCGCGGCGATGCCGGATGTGGAGCCGCCGTCCATTCCTTTTGCGGCCACCAAACCTGTGATCGACGACATACTCATGCTTAACTGTCCCATGGATCAGGCTGTCATCGGCCTACTCGATCCGGCCCACGGTCCCTATGTGCATCAGAATAGCTGGTGGCGAACACAAAACAGCATGCACGACAAAGAGAAACTGTTCGAGCCCAGGCACCTTGGCTTTGCCATGGCCCGCCACACGCCCTCGTCCAATAGTTTTGCCTATAAAATTCTGGGCGGAAAACCCGAGACGGAAATTACCTTTTATCTGCCGGGGGCCCGGACCGAAGAGATCAAAGTTGGCAAGCGCACAATTCTATCACTGACCGTCGTTTCGCCCGTGACCAAAGAAACCTCCTCCATTCGTCAGCTCTTCTTTACGGACATGCTCAAGTTTAAAGCCCTGCTGCCAATCGCCCGGGCCGGCGCTCTAAAATTCTTGAAACAAGATCAGGCCATCATGAACCTGCAAGAGCAAAACAAAAATCATGATCCCAAACGCATGTATGTGGGCGATGCTGATGCCCAGGCCCGTTGGTACTTCGCTATGAAAAAAGAATGGGCGGCGTCGCGCGCGGAAGGCCGGGGTTTTGTCCATCCGGTGAAGGCGCAGACACTAAAATACCGAAGTTAAAACAGATCGCCCTGATCAATCGCCGGTTTGGTTGGCTTGGCTTTCGCGGGCTTCTGCGTTTTGGCGGCGGCCCCTTCAATCACAGCGCCCCGGTCGCCATCCTCAAATGTCAGCGTCACCCGGTCACCGGATTTAGGTTTATCTTTTGACCGGATCACTTTGCCGTTTTCATCCCGGACCAGCGCAAAACCTCGTTTGAGTACGCCCTGATAGGAGTAGGCTTCAAGCAGGCCCGAGGCCCGTTGCAGGCGGTCGCCTACACGGTCCAACCGGTTGGCGATGACCCGGTCTGCCCGCTGCCCATAAAGTTTCACCCGATCAGTTGTGACAGATATTTGTTTTTGAATATCAGCCGGTCGCAAGCGAGTCGAAGCCAGTTCAAGCCGGCGTTTCGCTGGTTCAAACATCTGCCCTGGTTTCGGAAACCGAATGGATGTGACGCGCTGACGGGCGTTCTCCAGCATGCGTCCGGGTGTTCCCAGCTTAGCCCCGGCCACATCTAATCTCTGCCGCGGCACAGCCAGCAGGTTTTCCAGGCGCGGAAGACGCGACCCCGAGAGCTTTGTTTTCTTTTCATTGACGGATCGGGTTAAGCCTCGCGTCAACCGCACGCCGTAATCTTCGATCGTGGTCAGCCATTCGGACAAAACGGGGACTGCTACTTCGGCAGCCCCGGTCGGTGTCGGCGCGCGGTAATCGACAACATAATCCATAATGGTCCAGTCGGTTTCGTGCCCGACAGCAGAAATAATTGGGATATCTGAGCCTGCGGCGGCCCGCACCACAACTTCCTCGTTAAAACACCACAGGTCCTCAAGCGAGCCCCCGCCCCGTCCGACAATCAGAACATCGGGCCTGGGAAAGCCATCCCCATGGTTGAACCCTGTTATGGCGCCTGCAATTTGCTCAGCGGCCTTATCCCCTTGAACCAAGACAGGCCAGAGAATGACATGCGCGGGGAAACGGTCTTCGATGCGGTGCAAGATATCCCGAATGACGGCACCTGTTGGCGAGGTTACAACCCCGATCACTTGCGGCATGAAAGGCAGGTCGCGTTTTCGTTCGGCGTCAAACAAACCTTCGGCGGCGAACATCTTCTTGCGCTTTTCAAACAGCGCCATCAACGCGCCCTCGCCGGCAAGCTCTAATTTCTCGATGATCAGCTGATAATTAGAGCGCCCCGGATAGGTGGAGAGCCGCCCCTCAACGATGACTTCCATGCCTTCTTCTGGGCGCATGGCGAGACGGTTCATGGTGCCTTTCCAGATAATGGAATTGATCACTGCCTTGTCGTCTTTGATGTCCAGATAGCAATGGCCAGACTTAGCGATCGTCACCCGGCCCAGTTCACCCCGGACACGGACGTGGCCAAATGTGTCTTCGATTGTCCGCTTCAGGCTTTGCGCCAGTTCGGACACCGAAAACTCATAAGCATTGCTGGCGTCAGATTCACTCACAGCTCGTGTCATCTTCCCTCTTGGATTCTCGTCTTCTTAAAGCTAACAATCGCCCAAAACCAGAGGAATAAACCATGAAAGTTCTATTGGTGGGCAGTGGTGGCCGGGAACACGCCCTGGCATGGAAAATGGCTCAGAGCAATCAGGTCGAAGAGCTTTATTGTGCGCCAGGCAATGCGGGTATTGCCGAGCACGCAGCCATCATAGATATCGCCGCGGATGACGTGGTTGGGCTCACAGCCATTGCCCGCAATCTGGATATCGGCTTTGTGATTGTCGGCCCGGAAGTCCCGCTGGCCATGGGATTAGTAGACCTTCTTCAAGCCAATGGCATTGCCGCATTCGGCCCGACTCAGGACGCGGCCCAACTGGAGAGCTCTAAAGCCTTCACAAAAGATTTCTGCACTCGCTACAAAATCCCCACAGCCGCATATGAAGTCTTTACGGATTTGGAGTCGGCCCAGGCCTATATCCACAATAATGAACCGCCCTTTGTACTTAAGGCGGACGGCTTGGCGGCTGGGAAAGGTGTGGTCATCGCCGACACCAAGTTCACAGCAGAAGACGAGCTCAAGGAATTTTTCTCAGGCAAATTCGGTGAGGCCAGCGAGAAGGTCGTCATCGAAGAGTTTATGACCGGGCAGGAAGCCAGCTTCTTTGCCATTTGTGACGGCAAAACGGCCCTGCCCTTGATTGCCGCCCAAGACCACAAACGCGCCTATGACAATGATGAAGGCCCCAATACAGGCGGCATGGGCGCGTATTCCCCGGCGCCCGTTTTCGGCGAAAAGGAAATGGCGACGGTCATGGAAACCATTATCCATCCGACGGTCGCTGGCATGGCAAAAGACGGTATGCCGTTTGTAGGGGTGTTATTTGCCGGGCTGATGATGACCAAGGACGGCCCCAAACTGATTGAATATAATGTACGTTTTGGCGATCCGGAATGTCAGGTTTTGATGCGCCGCCTCGGCACGGATATCATGGATCTGTTTTTGGCAGCGAAAGCCGGTAAGCTGGATAAAGTTGACCCGCCAGCCTGGCTTGATGATCCCGTGGTCAATGTGGTCATGGCCAGCAAGGGCTATCCAGAGAAATATAAAAAGGGCTCGGTCATCCAAGGTATTGAAACCGCCAATATGATGGACGGCGTCTATGTCTTCCACGCAGGGACCAAGAAAAACAAAAAGGACGAGGTCGTGTCCAATGGCGGCAGAGTACTAAGCGTTACGGCTTCGGGCGACACCGTGGCCGAAGCCGTTGAGCGGGCCTACGCGGCAATCGACCAAGCCATTGACTGGGAAGACGGGTTTTGCCGCCGCGACATCGCCCATCATGCCCTGAAAGCCTAAAGGTTTCATTTCCCCTCTCACGGGAATATTCTGGACTTTTTCGGAAGAAGGGTCAGAAATCCCGGATAATAATATTTGGGGATTCCAATGAATAAATTACTCAGCGCAAGTTTTATCGCTCTTGTTCTTTCCGTCAATGCGCAGGCCCATGATGGTCCGCATACCTTTATCCATGCCGGCGAAGTTCTGGCCGTGCCCGGCCAGCCCGCTGCAAGCGAGCAGACCATTATCGTGGTCGACGGAAAAATCGAAGATATTCAAGCCGGATTTCTCGAAGGTGACGGTGATGATACCATTATCGATCTGTCCGATCACTTTGTTATGCCGGGCATGATTGATAGCCATGTCCACCTGCGCAGCGAGTGGAACCCCAATATACGGCTGCAGGGCGTCACAAAAGAATCCGGCGATATCGCTTTTGACGCGGCGGTGAATGCCCGCAAAACATTGATGGCCGGATTTACCGCGGTTCAAGATGTGGGCGGACCGCCAGAAATTTTTGCACTGCGCCGAGCGATCGATGCGGGCAAAGTGCCCGGACCCCATATCAAAGCTTCGGGGAATGCAGTCTCGGTAACAGGGGGGCATGGGGACGCCCACGGTTACCGCGAGGACATATTGGATATGTTCCACTCCCCGACCATTTGCGACGGCGTGGCTGATTGTCGGCGCGCCGTCCGCAAAGCGGTCAAACGCGGCGCGGATGTGATCAAAATCACAGCGACCGGTGGCGTGCTCTCCAACACCAATGCCGGAACGGGTCAACAATTCTTTGATGACGAGCTAAAGGCCATTGTCGAAACCGCCAAAAAGATGGGCCGAAAAGTTACCGCCCATGCCCATGGCAAGAACGGCATTGAAGCGGCGCTTAAAGCCGGCGTTTCCTCCATTGAGCATGGCACATATCTGGATGAGCGGACCGTTCAACTTTTCAAGAAAAATGACGCTGTTCTGGTCCCGACCGTTTTGGCCGGTATGACCGTCGTAGATTGGGCGGAGAACTATGACTTCCTGCCACCAAATTCGGCTAAGAAAGCTCTCGAAGTCGGCCCGCAAATGCAGGACATGTTGCGCATTGCTTGGGAGAATGGCGTGACCGTTGCCTTCGGGACAGATACCGGCGTCTCGCCGCACGGCGAAAATGCCCGCGAATTTGAATATATGATCAAGGCCGGCATGAGCGAAATGGACGCCATCAAAGCTGCGACCGTTGTGGCCGCCCAACATATCGGCATGGGCGATCAGATCGGTACACTCGAGGCCGGGAAATTCGCTGATATCATCGCTGTGGACGGTAATCCGCTCGACGATATTTCTGCGTTACTGGACGTCAACTTTGTGATGAAAGGCGGCGAGGTCTATAAAGACTAAGCCTTTTGATTGCGCGGTGGGACAAATTGTTGAACAAGTCCGGCTAGCAATAGATAGGCGGAGGTCACAAGGAGCCCCGTACTGACCCAGGCCGGATGATCGAAATTCTTCCACGCGGCGATGAAAGCAAGTTCAATCCAGGCCACGACCACCAATAGAGATACAGGTCGCCAGCGCTCTGTCCGTACCGGATGAATGAATTTCAGCGGCATGATCATAGCGACCGTCAACACGGCGATGATCGCTGTTGCGACCCAGAAATTTGGCTTGAGTGCAAAGATAACTAGAATGACCATGTTCCAGCACGCCGGAAAACCCGAAAACGAGTTGTCCTTGGTTTTCATCCGCGTATCGGAAAAATACATAGCCGAAACATAGGTGATAATGATAATGGCAAACCAGCCCGTCCATCCTTCAAGCTGCCCGGATACAAACAAGGCATAGGCTGGAACGAATACATAATTCAGATAGTCAATGATCAAATCCATAAGCGCGCCATCATATTCGGGCGCATGGGTTTTGGTATCATATCTACGGGCGAGCGGTCCATCGATCCCATCCACAATCAGGGCAACAACCAGCCATAAAAACATGACATCCCATTGGAGCTTTGCCGCTGCCAGCATCGCCAACATCGCAAAGACCGCACCGGATGCGGTTAAAAGGTGAACCCCCAAAGCTTTCGCTTTCGCACGCATTGCGACCGCTTATATGACAATAATCGCAAAAGATATGAATTTTTGCGATTTTCTATCGGTTTACATTGAGAGATTTTGGCGGCAGTTTGATGCTATGATAAATTTTAAATCCTCCTTTATTTGTGTTGCAGCTTTGGCCATGAGCGGGTGTCATCAATCCAGCTCGCCACCGCCTGAAGCAGAGACGTCAAAATCCATGTCTACAGCCGACGTTATGGCCGCAGCGACCGATAGCGACTGGCGGGATCTGGATCAGGATAATGTGCTCTACATGGAGCTTGATAGCGGTCTAGTCGTTATCGAGCTCGCGCCGCAATTTGCCCCCGAACATGTGGCTAATATCAAAACCCTCGTCAAAGAGGATTACTTTGACGGACTTTTTGTTATCCGCTCTCATGACAATTACGTGGCGCAATGGGGTGAACCCGAAACCGAGGCGCCCAAATCCCTAGGTTCGGCCAAAGATAAGCTCACACCTGAATGGGAAAGCGACTGGCCGTCTGACTTGCCTTTTGCAGACATGATTGATGGCGATATCTATCAGCCTGATGCTGGCTATGCCTACGGGTTTCCAGTGGCAGGCGACAAAGCCGCAGGGCGGATTGGCCTTGCCCATTGCTACGGCATGGTGGGTGTCGGCCGGGGCGGTGAAGCCGATAGTGGAAACGGGTCTAGTCTTTATGCCGTTACTGGCCATGCCCCGCGTCATCTGGACCGGAATGTCACGCTGGTCGGGCGGGTCTGGCAGGGTATGGAAAATCTATCGGCTCTGCCCCGCGGGACCGAAGCGCTCGGGTTTTACGCAACACCAGAAGAATATACAGAAATCTATTCGGTCTATCTTGGATCAGAATTGACAGAAGATCTGCAAGTACCTCTTCAGATTATGCGCACGGATACCGACACATTTAAAAATTATCTTGCGGCGCGGAGGTATCGGTCAGAGGAGTGGTTCCTGGATCCGGCCGGGCGACTGGAATTGTGTAACGTGCCCATGCCGGTCAGGAACCGCCCCTGACTTACCCATCTTGACGATTATCCAAAAAGGTCAATGGCCAAATCGTCGATCGAATACCAAGCCGCTTCACCCTGGAACCAAAACCCGTCAACGCCAATCAGCGTATCAACATCGCCGCCGGGTTTTGTAACGGTGTACGACCCGTCATCATTTCTCAATATGTTATAGTCGTTGGATGATCCGGCATAATCAACCTGATCATAGCCGTCACCCAAATTAATGATGTCATTACCTTGAGATCCGATAACCACATCGCGGCCAAGTAGACTTTGTACGATATCATCGCCAGCCGTTGTCAACAATAAATCATCGCCCGCAGTGCCATCTATGGCATTAGTCCCGCCGCCAGGATTACTGCCCCCTGTATTTCCACCGGGGAATGCAGCAAGAACGGCATCCATACTATACCAAGCGCTCTCGCCCTGGAACCAGAACCCGTCGACGCCGTTGAGTGTGTCTGTCACACCACCTTGTTTGCTCACTGTGACGGATCCGTCACCATTTCGAGCGAAGGTGTAATCCGAAGCCGCGCCGACATAATCGACCTGATCATAATCTCCCCCAAGAGAAATTGAGTCGTTGCCCCCTGACCCGATCACAACATCTTGACCCAAAAGGCTGTTAAAGATGTCGTCGCCAGCTGTTCCAAGCAATAAATCGTTTCCGGCGGTGCCCGTAATTTCATTAACAGGCGGTTCCACTGGAGGTTCCACAGGCGGTTCGACCGGTGGCTCTACTGGCGGGTTAACCGGGTTGTTTTGCCCCAAAACTGAAACAATCGTTTCCGCGTGCTCAGTGGCAATATCGCCATAAGTTTCCGTTGTATAATGCAGACCGTCCGTGAAGATGGGTGTTCCGGTCGTGTCGGCCCCCATAAAAATATTGGGGTCTGATTGGGCGATCTGAAGCTGGGCTTCACGAACTAAGTCGAATGCATTCGCCTGTCCCGGCGCAAGTTGCACAGGGACCTCGAACTCGCCCATTTCCTGAATGAAGATTGGAATATCTGGGCCAAATTCGGCTCGGAAGTATTCAAAAACGGCAGTCGTAGACTCGATCAAACGCTGAATTTGCAGATCAGCATTGCCGCCAAAAAAGATCGAATAGGCATCGCTTTCACCTTGCGCCCAGACAATAGCATCCAAATCTGATCCATTATCCAGCCCCCGTTGAATATCCTGAACGGCATCCAAAAGAACCTGTCCTGGACGGCCTTCGGCCAAATTCCACCAGAAATTATTGGCATCGGCCGTCTCATTTGAGCCCGTTGCGCCATAAGCCGCGTTAATGGCCTCAGTCGCAAATCCGGTCAAATTATTCATACTGGTTTCGAAAACCTGATCTCCTGTCGGACTGCGGCGGTCTCCGTCTAATCGAAAAAACATATTCGCTGCATTGGATTGCCCTGCAAAGGCGATGAAATCGACGTCATCAGCCGTCAGACCGTCTGTCGGCGGGGGTGTCGGCGTTGTTCCGCCGCCGCCATTACCTGGTGACAATGCGAGCGCGTCTTCCATGGAATACCAGCGGGCTTCAGCCTGAAACCAGAACCCTTCAATGCTCAGGAGTGTATCTGTCCCAAAGATGGGATGTTCGACCGTGACACTGCCGTCCGCATTCTGGGTGAAGGCATAATCCTGCAGAAACCCTGCATAATCGACCTGATCATATTCCGCGGCGGTTCCGCGATAGGTCTGGTTTCCAAATTCATTTATAAATACGGCCATGAGTATTCCCGGTTCATTACGTTACACAACGAGAAAGGATTGCAATCTCTGTGCCCCTTTCGCCGCAAAAGAGAAAAGCCGGAATTTATGGTTAATTAAGAGTGAAGATGGGTCGCCGGGTCCATTTTTTCGTAGTCCCGCTGACCGTCGGAATAAACCAGTATCATTTTCGCCGGTTTTGGACCGGGGTTTCGCGTCTGGTGCGCGCTATTCGCAGGTATGACGCATCGGTCCCCGGCGCCTAATTTAATCCACTCAGCACCGATCCACTGAAGAATGTCCCCTTCCAGCACATACAGAACCTCGGAGCAATTGCTGTGACGATGTAATTCGGATGTTTGTCCTGGATCGACAATCATCTCAGCCAGGCTGATGCCAACCCCCGGATGCAGGGTATTTTCCATGAGCCAGGTCATAGATCCGCCGGGAATTTTATTTGACCCGCTCATTCGCGGCCAAAATCGGGCTTATCTGTGTCTTGGCCCGCATCAACAATTTTGCGGCGGATATGCCGAGTCTTTGAAAAGTGCTCTAACAAAGTCTCCCCGTCATCCCACCGGATAGCCCGTTTGAGCGCCGATAGATCTTCGATAAACCGATCGACGACTTCGAGCACACCATCTTTGTTTTGTAAAAATACATCTCGCCACATTTCGGGATCGGACGCTGCGATACGGGTAAAATCACGGAAACCACCTGCCGAGTATTTGACCACATCGTTGCGAGTAACCGTTTCCATATCCATGGCCGTTCCGACCAAGGTATAAGCAATCAAATGCGGTACATGGGAGGTTGTTGCCAGAACCATATCGTGGCGCGCAGCATCCATCAACGCCACTTGCGATCCTATTTTTTCCCAGAGCTCGCTGAGGCGTCCAACCTCGGCCTCATCCGTTTCCGGTACAGGCGTAAGAATGCACCAGCGATCTTGAAACAACTCGGCAAATCCGGCGGCCGGTCCGCTATTTTCCGTTCCCGCAATGGGGTGAGCTGGAATGAAATGTAAGTCAGAGCGCATGAAACCGGAAAAATGCCGGACAATATCAAGTTTGATCGACCCGACATCTGTCAAAACGCCGCCAGATTTCATGTCTTTGACTACGCCCGCGCCGATTGATTTCATCACGCCGGGAGGCGTTGCAAGAATAACCAGATCGGCCAAGCCAATAAAATCACTAAAGTCTTCGGAAACGCCGTCGGCAATATCCAGGGTCCGTAAAACGCCACAAGCCTTGCTATCCACATCGGTAATATAGATTCTTTCGGCCAATTCATTGGACCTGATGGCCCGAGCCAATGACGACCCGATCAAGCCGCCGCCGATGATCAAAACGCTGTAATATAAAGTCACGATTTCGCTCCGGACAGGGCCTTGGCAAAAGCGCCAATAAGGCGCGCTGACGGATCTATCTTACGGAGTTCGTCTATTTCCGAACCGTTGGGATCAAGATAACGCTCAACGCTGATAAGCCTGTGTTCGCCGGCCTCTGCGCGCAGTTTGACTTTTAATCCGGCTTCCAACGCGGCGTTCGGATCTTTCAAAGACACCAAAGAGATATCATCACCCGAAGGCAAGATGTCTGCCGTCGCAACAGCAACAGCTTGAGGCCAGTTGTCCTCCCCTACCCGGGGCAAGGCTGCCAGGATGTGCATGTCTTCCATGGCGCCGCCGCAACATAGCGATGTCCACCACCTTTGCATGCCGCCCGGAGCCGGGACGATGGCGACCCCTTCATCTTCGGCGTATGCGCCCGCTAGGGCCGCGCTGGTGGTCGGGTAGGACACGGTCGGCAAAGCAGCCCCAAACCTGTCTCGGACTGTGGACCAATTGGACAGTGCATCGCCTTCGAGCGAAATGTGCAAGCGCATGGGGCCTTGCAGCGCCAACGATGCACTCATCAATTCAGCCCAGATACGCGCAACCAATTCCGGCGGAGTATCCTTGGCGGTTTCAGAAAGGCCTCGAACCAGAGAATGCTCCCGGGAAGGTCGCCAGACCCTGACACCGCTTTTGGCTTTTCGAACCTGTCCCGCCAATTCCAAGCGTTTGGCAATCAAATCCAATAGGAGATTATCCACACGGTCAATTTCCGTGCGCAACAGGTTTATATCGGGAATATCATTGGAGTCGTCTGACATGATTATTGCCGGCTGGCCGAACCCATAGGTTTGGGTGAGAAAATAGGCCGTTTCATCCCTTCTTTCTGAATTCCAGAGGGCTCGGCATAAAGCCGCTTTATGGCTTCGACAAGAACTAATCCGGAAAAGCCGGGCCAGACGGTCTCTCCAAAGCTTTCTGTTACGTTCAAAACAGTTTTACTGGTCATAAATCGGGCGGGCGGGATATAAAGCGCGCCCGACCAAATCGTCGGAATAAATCCGGCGTCTTTGAGAGTTTTGCGTAATTGCTTGCGGCTGAACGGCCGGCCGGCCCCAAAGGGGCTGCGCTCCGAGCGCGCCCACAGGCCGGAGCGATTGGCGGCGATGACGATAATTTTGCCCTCAGGCCGCGTTACGCGCCATAATTCACGCAGGAATTCCGGGAGCATGACAGCTTCTTCAACGCCATGCGCCACCAGAATATTGTCAAATTGCGCATCCTCAAAAGGCAAGGCAGTTGTTTCGGTAAGGCAAGTCATAACGCCGCGCGTGGAGCGCTGGGCAATGCCGCCCATGGCGCCAGGCATCGCCAAAACAACACGTTTGGAGCGCTCCATATAAGGCGTCAGAAAAGGATAGCAGTAGCCATACCCCAGTACATCCCGCCCTTTCAGGTCCGGCCACACAGTCGAAAGACGCCGCAATACCATATTGGTCGCGGCCAGGCCGAGGCGGGAGGCGTAAAAGCTCTCAAGATCTCTGACGTTTTGGCGCATCAAGGTTTATCTTAACGGGATTAAGGAAAAAGATAAGGCTAAAAACGCGCTCTTGCTATTCCACAAATCCGTCTGAAAAGCCGAAATCGCGGCGGGCAGACGCTATGGTCACAATGAATCCAGCCATAACATCCAGCAGGCACATTAGAGTAATCAAGAAAAAGACCGAGGTGGCGAAGGCCTGAAACATGAGGAATTCGACCAGGCATACAATAAACAATATCATGGAAAACGCGTGATTCATGATGGCCGCGCGGCCTGTCCCGGTTGATTTGATCAACTCGAAAAACAGCAATAGAACGGTTAATGCGATGAGGGCATGCCCTGGCGTGATATGCCAAAGCGCATCCGACGCCATGGGGATCGACTGAAAATCCTCATCCAGACGACCGCGGACATAATCCACACTCTCAAATTCCTGACCCGACAGCGCAATCACATTATAGATCGCGACCGGAATCAGCATCAATGGGAATACCGTAAAAATACGCATAGCCAACCTAAAGACCGTTATTCTTAAAAATGTCTAAACAAATATGGCTTGCAAATGGTTAACGCAGGGATGTTTTACGCTTCGTCCCAGCCCTCGGGATTGCGGGAGCGCCGGTTCAGCCACATGACACCTCGCAAATCAGCGATCGATACCATGAGCCGGCCGAAATTAGTATATTTAGAAACCCCAAACTCCCGGTGCCTATGATTAACATCGGCGAACTCGGTGGCATAGCCCTCCCGCAGCATCAAAGCCGGGATATAGCGGTGAATATGATCAAAATAAGGGAGACGCAGAAAAGCGTCCCGCGAGAAAACCTTCAGCCCGCACCCGGTATCGTCGGCATTGTCCTTCAAAAGCTTTTTACGAATTCCATTGCCAAAGCGCGACCCAAACCGCTTGGCCACACTATCTCGGCGTTTAGCGCGTCGCCCTCCGACCAAGCCCAAATTATCGGGCGCATCGGACCGTGTGAATTGTGCAAACAAGGCGGGAATATCTGCCGGGTCGTTTTGTCCGTCCCCGTCCAGCGTGGCGATTACGGGCGCGTTGGCCGCTAGGATGCCCGTTCGGATGGCCCGGCTTTGACCCGCATTCTTGCGGTGCGACAACACACGGAGCATGGGAAATTCGTCTTTTAAGCCTTTGAGCACGCCCATGGTATCATCCGAGCTGCAGTCATTGACGAAATTCATCTCAAACGCCGTTCCTGCCAGAGCCGCGTGAATTTCGCGGACCAGTTTTTCCACGTTCTCCGCTTCATTATAAACCGGGACGACGACGCTAATTTCAGGGATTTCAGGCTTGGGCATATTGCGCTCTTTTTGCGTTGGCTTCTATTGGCATGGGGCACAGCGTGAGACAACTGCCCTCTTCATAGAAATTTTCTCAACAAAAATTTCATTTTCCCCTATAAGGCGATAATGGCAGGCATCTTTTCACGCAAGCATTCACACCGAGTCTATGGAGCTTTGCTCCTGGTTCTTACGCTATGGATGAGCTTACCGGGTCTTTCTTCGGTCCAAGTGATTGACCGGGACGAAGCCCGCTTCGCCCAAGCGACGACGCAAATGGTCGAAAGCGGCGACTATCTGAACATCAAATTTCAAGACAAGGCGAGAAATAAAAAGCCGGCCGGGATCTATTGGCTTCAATCTGTCCCGGTAAAAATCTTCACAAAGCCTGGTGAGAAGAAAATCTGGGCCCATAGACTTATATCCGTGCTCGGCGCTCTGCTGGCGGTCTTCGCGACTTATTGGGGAAGCTTGGCTGTGTTGGGCCGAAAGGGCGCCTTCCTATCCGCCGGCATATTGGCGACGGCGCTTGTGTTTACGGCAGAGGCCCATATTGCCAAGACCGACGCGGTTCTCTGTGGTTTGTCCGCCCTGTGTCTGGCCTGTTTGTTACGGTTACAAAAGCAACCAAATAGTCTGACGGGCTTTATATTCTGGATCGCCCTTGGGGCCGCCGTCATGATCAAGGGCCCCATAACACCGGCCATCATTCTACTGGCTCTGCTGACATATGGGATTTGGACCCGTGACATGGGCTGGTTGAAATCCTTGATTAATATTCCGGGTATTATTTTGGCGTTGCTCATTGTTGTTCCCTGGGCGATCGCGATCGGCGTTGTCACCGACGGCGCCTTTTTCAGGGACAGCGTTGTGGGCGATATGGGGTCGAAAATCGCCAGCGGGCAAGAAGGGCATGGTCTTTTACCAGGATATTTTCTGGCCTCAATTTCAGCCGCCTTTTGGCCGGGAATTTTGCTTCTTGTTCCGGGCATTGCCTTTGCCCGGCTCGTTGCCTCGGAAAATTCAGGTGATCCTGAGCTTCGCCGGGCCGTACGGTTACTGATCTGCTGGATCGTCCCGTTCTGGATTATTCTGGAGCTCACGCCCACCAAGCTCGTCCATTATCCCCTGCCGCTATATCCGGCCATGGCGATCCTCTGTGCCGGTGCTTTTTTTGCCATGCTGGGCACTGGCGCCTTTCCGCGCACTCGCAAGATAAGTGCAGTGCTTTTCTTGGTCGCCTCAATTGTCATTATTACCATAGTCTTTGGCGGCGACGCTTGGCTATCGGATAAGCAGTCCATTTTATTCTATTCTTTTCCGTTTTTTCTCGCGCTCGCTTTCGGGACCAGCTATCTCATGTGGATTGGCGATGTTCAGCGGGCTGTTATTGTCGGTTTTGTTTTGGCGGCAGTTTTAACGCCCCTGACCTATCAGTTTATTCTGCCTAATCTCTCGGACACGCAGGTCAGCCGCAAAATC
>CALDSY010000028.1 GCA_937924355.1 uncultured Caulobacterales bacterium | reverse complement strand
ACAGCTGGGCGAGCTCGCCCCGGATAGCAATCTTTCCGAGCATGACATCGAGCGTAAGCTTGAGCGCCTGCAGAAAGAACGCGAGAAAATGGGCGGCGTCAATTTACGCGCAGACGTAGAAGCCGAAGAACAGGAAAAGCGCCTTGTCGCCATGAATGATGAGCGCGCTGACCTGATGGCGGCTATCGCGCGCTTGCGCGAAGGCATTGACGAGCTGAATTCCGAAGGCCGCAAGAAACTCCTAGCGGCTTTTGACATGGTGAATGGCCACTTCCAGCGCCTATTTGTCACTTTGTTTGGCGGCGGTGAGGCTGCTTTGGCCCTGACGGAGTCAGATGACCCGCTGGAAGCCGGCCTGGAAATTATGGTGAGCCCGCCCGGTAAAAAATTGGGCTCAATGTCATTGATGTCCGGTGGTGAGCAGGCCTTGACCGCAACAGCCTTGATTTTTGCGGTCTTTCTCTCCAATCCAGCCCCCATTTGTGTTCTGGACGAAGTTGACGCGCCGCTTGATGACGCCAATGTGGCCCGTTATTGCAATCTCCTGGATGAGATGACCAAGCAAACTAATACGAAATTCATCGCCATTACCCACAATGCTGTAACCATGAGCCGCATGAACCGTCTGTTTGGCGTGACCATGGCCGAACAGGGCGTTTCCCAACTTGTCTCCATGGAGCTGGAATCAGCGGCGCGTCTGGTTGCTGCTGAATAAGCCGTCAATTCGCTGTTGCGCAGGATTGTCGCACCCGCAAAAACGGTTGTTTTTTTCATTAGATTCAAAGACTTAACCGCTTAGGTACTTCTGTTGACTTCAACACCCCTCGGGAGTAAGTTTCGCGCGCTTTCAGAGGGGGTCTTCTGAGAGTAGATTTTGGTGCTTATGTCAGACGAGAAAAGGACATCCCAACCGACACAGTCATCATCCGACTTGGACGATCTTGAGCGTAGGCTGGAAACAGCCAGAAATCGCCACAAAGAACCCGAAGCGGACGGAGATAACGGGGGAACTTTGCTCGGCATGGCTTGGCGCCTGAGTACAGAATTAGTGGTTGCGGTCCTTGTGGGCGCCGGTCTGGGTTACGGGCTGGATCATCTGTTTGGCACGCGGCCGTGGTTATTATTAGTTGGACTTGGTTTCGGTTTCGCCGCTGGAATAATGAGTGTGTTCAGAGTTGCCGGCAAAATGGATGCCGAAAACGCCCACATTCCGATTGGCGAAGACATGCCGGATACAAACGACGACGAAATGGATTGAGGGAAACATGGCCAGCAACCCGATGGACCAGTTCAAGGTTGAGCCTATCTTTCAGGGCCCGAAAATCGGTCCTTTTGATTTGACGTTCACTAACGCATCCCTCTGGATGGTTATTACTGTCGCAGCCGTCATCCTGTTTATGGCAATGACCATGCGCGGCAAGTTAATCCCAGGCCGCCTACAGAGCATGGGCGAGCTCTCTTACGAATTTATTGCAGACATGCTGAAGGAAACCACTGGCCCCGAAGCCGTGAAATGGTTCCCCTATGTCTTTACGATTTTCTTCTTTATTCTGTTTGCCAATCTTATTGGCATGAACCCATATGCCTTCACGACAACATCGCATATCGCGGTGACTGCCGCTTTGGCCGTGTTCACGATCTTGGCGGTTGTGATCGCCGGCATTTGGAAGAACGGCCTGAAATGGTTCAAGATCTTCGCCCCTGCCGGCCTGCCGTTAATTATGTATCCGGTCATTATCCCGATCGAAATTATCTCATTTGTCAGCCGCCCGGTCACACTGGCTGTCCGTTTGTTCGCCAATATGACGGCTGGGCACGTTATGCTCAAACTTTTCGCCATCTTTATCGCCTATCTGGTTGGTAAAGGGGCTGCCACCGGCGTTGCCGCTATTGTCCCAATTCTGGGGACGATCGGTATCGTCGCACTCGAATTCCTGGTTGCGGCATTGCAAGCCTTTGTGTTTGCCATCCTAACCTGTGTCTATCTCAACGATGTCTACCATGTGGATCATCACTAAGCATTCCATCATTCTAAGGAGACTATAAAATGGAAGCACAAGCAGCAAAATACATCGGCGCTGGCCTCGCAGGTACAGCCCTGATCGGAGCCGGTATCGGTATCGGTTCAATCTTTGCCAATTACCTGGCAGGCGCGCTGCGCAACCCATCTGCCGCCGCGGGTCAGCGGACCAACCTTCTGCTGGGCTTTGCGCTCTGCGAAGCGACAGGTCTATTTGGCTTCGTTCTGGCCATGATCATCCTGTTCGCCGCTTAATTTGAAAACTCACTTTAAGCTAATTCAAGGATAGCCTCATGGCTGAAGAAAAACTGTCCGCCGGAGATGCCGCAGCCGCCGCAGGTGGTATGCCGCAGTTCGACTTCACGACGTTTGCGAGCCAGATCACCTGGTTGATCATAACGTTCGGGATTCTGTATTTTGTCCTGTCGACGATGATCCTGCCCAAGATTGGAAACACCATTTCCAATCGGCACAATCGGATTGCCGACGACTTGGATACAGCGTCCCGCATGCAACGGGAAGCGGAAGAAGCGGAAATTGCCTATGAGCGGGTTCTGGCAGATGCGAAAGCCAAAGCGCACAACGTTGCCGAAAGCACACGCGCCTCGATCAATGAAGAGATCGAGCGCGAGATCGCGGCGGCTGACGCAGAAGCAGCCGCTCAGGCACTCAAATCCGAGGCCAAGATTACGGACATCCGCCGCGAAGCTTTGTCCAATATTGATGCCATCGCCAAAGATGCCGCATCTGATATTGTGAAGAAGTTTATCGGTAAGGCCCCAACGGCAGCCCAGCTCAATAAAATTCTGGGCGGATAGGAGGCAGTATGTTGATCGCAGCCGCAGCCAAAGGCACACCCTTTTACCTCGACGCGACCTTTTGGGTCGCTGTCTGTGTTCTGGCATTTTTAGCCCTTCTCCTTTGGAAAGGGGCCTTCAAGGCCATGGGCAACGTTCTAGACGAACGGGCCAAGACCATTGAAAATCAGCTGGACGAAGCCCGGCGATTGCGGGAGGAAGCGCAAGCCTTGCTAGCGCAATATCAGCGCAAGCAAAAAGAAGCAGAAGAGCAAGCCGAAGACATTGTTGCACAGGCCCGTAAAGACGCCGAGGCCATGGCCGCCCGCTCTCGCGCCGATCTCAAGGAACGCCTTGACCGCCGCGCGGCTCAAGCGGAAGCCAAGATTGCCAACGCCGAAGCCAAAGCCCTTGCAGAAGTTCGGGCTCGGGCAGCTGAGCTCGCCGTTTCTGGCGCAGAAGGCATCCTTAAAGGTAACATGACCACAGCTGACCATACCAATATGGTCAAGGACGGTATCGCCGGTCTGGGTAAAGCTCTGAACTAAGCAAACCTAAATTTGTGAATTCAAAGAGCCCTCCAAGGGCTCTTTTTTTTGGTTTCGTTTTACGCAAGGCTTGTTTAATCAAAGATATGACAAATACCGGTCACATCCCCAAAGCCAGTATCATCATCGTCAATTATAATGGCGGGGCATTCATGGGCCAGTGTCTGGACGCGCTGCTCAAGCAAACGGAAACTGATTTCGAATGTTTCATCATGGATAATGGTTCCAGCGATGGGTCCATGGAGTCTCTTCCCGATTTGGACGCACGGTTTATCATTGAAATGCTCGGCGATAATCTGGGATTTGCCAGAGCCAATAACCTAGCTGCGCAAAAGGCAAAAGCCGATTGGATTGCTTGTCTTAATCCCGATGCTTTTGCTCACCCGAGCTGGCTGGAACAGCTGTTGAAAACACCATCGCTTGGGGAAAATGTCACCATGGCGGGATCCCGCCAAAACATGGCGCTGGAGCCGGGCGTGCTGGACGGTATTGGCGATTGCTATCACGCCTTTGGCTTGGCCTACCGCGCAGGCTGTGGCCATGCCGATAATGCCTATCCCGTTGATGACCTTAAAGAAGTGTTCGGACCATGCGGAGCGGCGGCTCTTTATCACCGGGAAACATTCCTGCGTCTGGGCGGTTTTGATGAGCGGTTTTTCACCTATCACGAAGATGTGGACCTAGCCTACCGTATGCGTCGGGATGGGGGTATTTGTCTGCAAAACAATCTGGCTGTTGTTGATCATGTGAGCTCAGGCATAGCAGGACGCGCGTCGGAATTTGCCGTCTATCACGGGACGCGCAACCGGATTTGGACCTTCCTGAAAAACACCCCCCGGATCTTATTGCCGGTCTTGCTTCCGGCTCATCTGGCGACCAATCTGTTTACGCTCGGCTGGTCGGTTTTTCGCAAAGGGCGGTTCGCCCCCACATTTAAAGGCGTAATCCACGGCTTTTTCCAATATCCGGGCGGCAGGCGGGTCCACCGTAAAACCTCTATAGCCGCGCTGCTAAAGGTCTTCACTTGGTC
>CALDSY010000027.1 GCA_937924355.1 uncultured Caulobacterales bacterium | reverse complement strand
CATGCAGCGTTTAAGCGATGTCAAAAATCAGTCAACCTAATTGTGCCGTCCAGGCCCGAGGAATAGCCCTATGTCTGCAGAATTGCCCACAGAATTGCCTAGTCTCTTGGGGCTTAAAATCGGGACCGTGCTGGTCGGACTGGCTGGCGGGGTGGCGTCTCTGGCGTTCATTACCAATCTGACGCCCCGGGCCGGGTTTACGGCCGTTTTGGGCGGGTCCGTCTGTGCAGGGGTTTTTACGCCGGCGGCGGCGAGCTTTTTGTCTATGACCGGGTCCATGGAAAATGCGCTGGCGTTTTTTCTAGGGGTTTGCGGCATGAACTTTGTCGGGGGGCTGTTCAAACTCTCCGACAGTTTCCGCGACCGGCCCATCTCTACATTTAAACAGCTGCTGGACCTTCTGCCCATTCGGTGGGGGCGCAAAGACCAACCGCCAGAAGAGTAATGAACCTTGGATATTCTTGTTGACCGCGTGGCGAGTAATCGCGACGTGACCCTTTCGCGCGTCTATATAAATGATCGCTTTTTCTGCCATGGGCTGGAGGACGAATATCGGGCCCGCAAAGTCCCGGGGGAGACCCGCATTCCCGCCGGATGTTACAATCTGGGCGTCCGGGATGAAGGGGGCTTTCATCAGCGCTATTCGGACCTGTTCCCCCGCGAGCATCGCGGCATGATCGAGATTATGAACGTGCCGGATTTTCGCTGGGTGTTGATCCATGTGGGCAATTATGATCGCGATACGGCCGGGTGTCTCTTGCTGGGGCGGGCCGATTATCAGGCCTGGGCCGTTTGGCAGTCCAAGGCCACTTATCGGCGTTTCTACCGCACTGTGTTTGAGGCGGTGGCCCGGGGAAACGCGACAATTCTATTTCTGGATAATGACCGATGAAAACGCTTCTATTTGGCTATCTACAAAAATTAATGGGCGGCGGCGCGTCTTATGTCCTGCTGGGATTGGGGGCGGCCATGGTCTTTCAATACTGGCAGATCGGGCAGATGCGCGGTGAGCTGGAGGCGCTGGCCCGTGAAAAAGAGGCCGCCATCGCTCAGGGCTCAGGCCCGTGAAAAGCAAACCATTATCACCAGCCAGTCCCGCCAATACCGGCGCGAGCTTGCCACACAAAAAGAGGAAACTCATGCCGAAGATATTATCAAATCTGTGCCCGACAGTGACCACTGCCTGCGCTCTGCTCCTGTTCGCAGCGCCCTTGAGTGGTTGCGCCAGCACGAAGGCGCCGACGCCCAAGCTAACCATGACTAGTCAAATGTTTGAATGCCGGCCCAAGCCCGATGCGCCGGCCGCTGAGGACAGCGATGCAAGTCTCGCCACCTACATGGTGCGCTTGGTCCTGGCCCACGAAGACTGCCGCGCCCAATTATCCACGGTGCGGAACCATCTGGAAATCAATGATGTCACCGTCACAGATGATCTTAGCGTCCCGGCGGCAACACCCCCTCAAAAATTCCTCGGTCTTTTCTAGGCCGGGGCTCTATCTCTAACGGGTCCGTCCGGATCCGAAGGTCTTTTTCAGACCGAATTCTCCAAGCTTAACCTTCCGCTAACCATAGCGGCCCATGAAGCCTTATGCACAAGCTATGGCGCATAAGACGATCCTGGCCAGTTCTGGCCATCTTTGCCTTTTATATTTATCTGGCCTTTCACGCCCTTTCGGGCTCACAGGGCCTGATGAGCTGGGCGGACTATAAATCCGATATCACCCGCCTCGAGGCCGAACTTGAAACGGCTAAGGCCGTGCGCGCCGATCTGGAGCGCCAGATCGAAGCGCTCAAGACCGAACACATCAATCGTGACGCGCTGGATCTCTTGGCGCGGGAAAAAGCATTTCTTTCATATCCGAATGAAATCACGATTTGGCTTGACCCCTAAGGGCATAAAACTCTAATTCCGTTGCAGAAATGCGGCGTTTGCCTGCATTTTATTTCATATCCGAATTAATGCGGGGAATTATGGCCAAAAAAGCCTCCAGCCGGGCGAAATCGCCCAAAACCACCAAAGCCGAGCTGACGGAATATTACCGGGATATGCTGCTTATTCGCCGGTTCGAGGAAAAAGCCGGGCAACTCTACGGCATGGGCCAGATCGCCGGGTTCTGTCACCTTTACATCGGGCAAGAGGCCGTCGTCGTGGGTATGCGCCACGCCATGAAAGAGGGGGATCAGATGATCACCTCTTATCGGGATCATGGTCATATGCTGGCCTGCGGAATGAGCGCGCGGGGCGTTATGGCCGAGCTGACAGGCCGCATTGGTGGTTACTCGCGCGGCAAAGGCGGCTCCATGCATATGTTTTCCGTCGAGAAAAACTTTTATGGCGGCCACGGAATCGTGGGGGCGCAAGTGCCGATCGGGGCGGGATTGGGCTTTGCCAATAAATATCTCGAAAACGGCGCTGTGAGTCTTGCCTTTTTCGGTGACGGCGCGGCCAATCAGGGTCAGGTCTATGAGACTTTTAACATGGCCGAGCTTTGGGACCTGCCGGTCATTTTTATTATTGAGAACAACCAATACGCCATGGGGACCTCTGTCGAGCGCTCCTCCGCTGAAACCGAGCTATATAAACGGGGGATTAGCTTTGGGATCGAAGGCGTGCAGGTCAACGGCATGGATGTGCTGGCCGTGCGCGAGGCCGGAAAAAAGGCCATCAAACACGCGCGCGATGGCAAGGGCCCCATGATCCTGGAGATGAAGACGTATCGCTATCGCGGTCACTCTATGTCTGATCCTGCGAAATACCGGACCCGTGACGAAGTCAAAGAAATGCGCGACGAAAGAGACCCTATCGATCAAGTCAAAGAGCGCTTGATCGAGGAGGGCTGGGCCGACCTGGACAGCCTCAAGGCCATCGACAAAGAGATCAAGGCCATTGTTTCGGACTCTGCAGATTTCGCCCTCGAAAGTCCCGAGCCGGATCCGTCTGAGCTTTACACCGACGTATTGTTGGAGGCGTAAGAAACATGCCCATAGATATTCAAATGCCTGCGCTCTCCCCGACAATGGAAGAGGGCACGCTCGCCAAGTGGATGGTCAAAGAAGGCGACACGGTTTCATCTGGCGATGTCTTGGCCGAGATCGAAACTGACAAAGCCACCATGGAAGTGGAAAGCATTGACGAAGGCGTTGTGGGCCGGATCGTCAT
>CALDSY010000026.1 GCA_937924355.1 uncultured Caulobacterales bacterium | reverse complement strand
TAATGCCATGGTCGCGCCGACACCTGTCTCTGCGCTTCTGCATGCCGTGGCTGTTGTTAAAGCCGGTGTGTTCTCAATCCTCAAAGTTGTGACCTATACATTCGGACCGGCGCTGGCTGCGAGCTCATCCATGAGTACAATCCTTGCCTGGGTGGCTGCCATATCCATTGTGCTAGCCTCGGTTATTGCCATGCGCCAAGACAACCTCAAAGCCCGTCTGGCCTATTCGACCGTTTCGCAGCTGTCCTACATTACCTTTGGAGCCATGCTTGCCAGCGGCATGGCGATTATTGGCGGCGCGTTGCAGATCATCATGCATGCCTGGGGCAAGATCACGCTCTTTATGTGCGCGGGGGCCATCTACACCATCGCCCACCGAACCAATATATCCAGCTTTAATGGCTTGGGACGAACCATGCCCTGGGTCTTTGGGGCTTTCCTGATCGGGGCCCTGTCCATTATTGGTGTGCCGCCGATGGGGGGATCTTGGCCGAAATTTTATCTCATGGTCGGCGCACTTGAGAGCGAACTTGCTATTTTGATGGGCGCGCTGATCGTTTCATCTGTGCTCAATGTCATTTACCTGGTGCCGATTGCTGTGCGCGGTTTTATGCGCCCGCCTGACAATCCAGAAGCAGATGCCCATATTGCTGAGGAGCGCAAAAAGCACCCTTGGGTGATTATCCCGCCCGTTCTGACGGCGACCGGGGCGTTCATTCTCTTCTTCTTTGCCGGAGACATGGTTGACTTTATTCGTCCCGTGTTGCCGGGAGATCTGAATTAATGGCTGAGGAACACACACATATGGACGATGACTATATTCATCCCTTTGCCCGCCGTTTTTTGTGGCTGGCTGATGAAAAGGTTGTCAAAGGATTCTTCTGGCTGCCGGCGATCGGACTTGCTGTGACCGTTGCACTTGGCCTTTATTATGATTTTCCAGAAAAGCACAAAGCCCTTTGGGATTTCTTTGGTTCATGGGGCCTGATCGGTTTCATGGCCTATAGCTTTGTTGTGTTTTCCGCCAAACCCCTGTTTGCAATGCTGGCCCGCAAAGAAAACTACTATGGTGAAGAGGTTGTCCCCGAGGATATAATTGAACCGGTCGTGGAGGTACATCACCATGATTGATCTTCTGACGTCCAATCCGGGCTTTATCATTATCTTGGCGGGCTTTTTGTGCGTCTTTATCCCGGTTTCTGAAATCCGGAAATTTCTCGTTGGCGCGGCCCCGATCGCGGCCGCCTTCTTGATTTATACGGCGTTCAAAGATCCTGACGCAGCCTATACAACCGTCAAAGCTGGCGGGCAGGAGTTTATTGTCAATCGCATAGACCGTCTCTCTATGATTTGGGGCTATGTGTTCTGTCTGGCTGGAGTGCTGAACGCCATCTATGCCTTGCATGAGAAATGCAAGATAACCGACAGTTCGGCGCTCATTTATATGGGCGCAGCCGTGGCCGGCGTTTTTGTCGGTGATTTCCTCACCTTGTTTATTTTCTGGGAAATGGCGGCAATTTCATCCGTCATGCTAGTCTGGAAAGGGGGCGAGAATTCGTTTCCGGCCGGGGTGCGCTATCTGGCTATTCATGTTCTATCCGGTGTTCTCTTGCTTGCGGGCGCCATTATTTACGGCCGCTCCAATGGTATGGATTTCGCCATGGGCGAGCCCGGGCAATATGGGTTTCTGGGTCTCGACAAACCGGGCGGATTATTGCTTTTCTTGGCTATGGGGATCAAGTGTGGTTTCCCGTTCCTGCACAACTGGATTCAAGACGCCTATCCGAAAGCGTCTATTACGGGCACAGTTATTCTTTCGGCCTTTACGACCAAGCTCGCCCTTTACGCGCTGGCGCGCTGTTTCGCGGGCGAAGATATTCTGATTTATATCGGTGCGGTCATGACCTGTTTCCCGGTTTTCTTTGCCGTAATCGAAAACGATTTGCGCCGGGTTCTGTCTTATTCCCTCAACAACCAGCTCGGCTTTATGGTCTGCGGTATTGGCCTGGCCGATATGTCCGGCAAGTTTGGTGAGCTGGCCATGAACGGCGTCGCGGCTCACTTGGCTGCCGATGTTATCTTTAAAGGCCTGCTGTTTATGTCCATGGGCGCGGTTATGCTGCGCACCGGAACCGCCAAAGCCAGCGACCTGGGCGGGCTGTTCCGCTCTATGCCCTATACGACCATATTTTGTCTCATAGGCGCTGGCTCTATTGCGGCATTCCCGCTGCTTTCTGCCTTTGTGACCAAATCCATGATCCTGACGGCGGCGCTGGATACGGCGCTCTACACAGAAGGCTATTCGCTTTGGGTGGTCTACGCCATGTTGCTCTTTGCTTCTGCCGGTGTGATGGAACACTCAGGGATCAAAGTGCCGTTTTTCACCTTCTTTGCCCATGACAGCGGCAAGCGCGTCAAAGAAGCGCCTTGGAATATGCTGGTGGCTATGGGTTTGGCCTCTGTGCTCTGTTTCTTCTTTGCCTTCCCTTGGGGCGGCTACCAGTTCCTCTATAGCCTGTTGCCGTTTGAAAGCACGTATGAGCCCTATACGGGTAACCACGTCGTCACGCAGATGCAGCTCTTATTTGCCGCTATGCTCGCCTTTGCCCTGCTAAAGAAATACGGCATGTATCCGGACGAGCGGCGCGCGGAAATTCTCGACTTCGACTGGACCTATCGCCGCTTTGGCAAAGGCATTGCCCGGTGGATTGATGCCATGTGGGGTCGTCTATCAGCGAATGTCGGCGTGCTGCGTAAAAATGTTATCGAGCGCTCCGGACGACGTCTTTATCAGATGTTCAGCCCGGCCGGAACGTTTAGTGAGTCCACGCCAAGCGGTATTGCGGCCATCCTGACCGGCGGCATGCTCGTGCTCCTATTCATTGTGATTTACCTGTCCTGATATGGGGGAGCTGGACCGCATCGATATGCTCTATATCGCGGCGGACATTGTCACGGCATATGTGGGGCGTAATGAAATCCCGGCCAAGGAAATTCCAGACCTCTTGGATACAGTCTTTCGCTCGGTCCAATCCCTTGCCAATCCTGAGGCTTCCCTGGAGGCAGAGCAACGCGTACCCGCGATTCCTGTCGAAGACTCCGTCACGGACGAATTTATTTACTCGCTTGAGGATGGGCAGCCCTATAAATCCCTTAAGCGGCATCTGCGCTCTCGATATAATATGACCCCCGAAGATTACCGGGTGCGATGGGGATTGCCGCCGGATTATCCAATGGTGGCACCGGCCTATGCTCGGAAACGGTCCTCCCTGGCCAAAAAATCCGGTCTCGGAAAGGGCTGAACCAGAATTGAATCGGTTCCGTTGTAAAAAACAGGGTTAATGAGCTGTTAACACAGTCTTTAACCTTTCTTAACGCTTGAAGCCGCGAGTCAAATCATTCCATCCACACTTTAGAGGGATCACTAGGGGAGCCGAGAATGCTGACAGGCAATGCATTCAGACATCAAATCGTTCTGCCGGAGCAGCAGCTCTTTTACGATTACTGGCGGTCCAAATGCCAGAACGGACGGATCCCCACGCGCGAAGATATCAATCCGTCAGATATCACGCCTTACCTGCCAATGGTGTCACTGATCGATGTCCAGACCGGCCCATCCGGTCGGCGATATCAGTGTCGGCTGGCCGGGACAGGATTCTGGGACCTCTACGAAGAAGAAATTCAGGGCCGCTATATGCATGAGCTCCCAATGTTGCCTGAGCAGAAATCATATTGGAACCGAGTCTTGGGGCAGGTCGCTGAGAACCGCCGACCAACCGCAGGCGTCACTAAAACAGGCACGCCGCTGGGCTCTCATTTAGCGCAGTTCTGGATAAGGTTGCCGCTGTCGACAAATGGCCGCGATGTTAATTTGATCCTCGGCTATGATCATCTGATGAAAATGTCCGACATTCCAGACCACGAAGACACAAACGCCGAACCTATGCGGATTACGGCCTAGACCCGTATCTCCGCTTCAGCCTTAATCCGGCCAACCATAGCGCGCAGACCATTGGAGCGCTGCGGCGACAAATGCTCTGACAATCCCAGCTCTTTTAAAATCGGTTCAGCCTCTAGCTTAGAGATATCGGCCGGGGTCCGCCCAGAGTAAATCTCCAGAACAATAGCCACCAGACCTTTGACGATATGGGCATCGCTATCACCTTGAAACGACAGCTGGTTGGTCGCCTCGTCATAATGCGTCATCAGCCAGACCTGGCTGACACAACCTTTGACTTTATTGGCGTCGACCTTGAGCGCATCGGGCAGGCCCGGCAACTGCTTGCCCATATCAATGACATGCATATAGCGGTCTTCCCAATCAGAGAGGAATTCGAAATCCTCTAATAGGTCCTGGATGTTTTGTGGTAGATCCATGATCATTCCTGTGTGCGCTCCTCAGATAGAGAGCGCAAAGCCTCGGTGCAAGGCCTGTTACAAGCGTCTGTAATTATTTTCCCCTATCGCGGGAAAGAACTGGCAATTTGTGATAGGAACGGGGCATCTTGGTATCCAGTTTGTAAAAATGAAAAGGACGTCGGCTATGGCCGTAGAACGCAGAACAAATGGCATCTGGATCGCCAGCCTGTTTTGGCTGGTTTGTCTTCTGGCGGCTTTGGTAGGCGCCACCTTGCGGAACTATGACATTGCAAGTCTTTTGCCACTTGCTGGGCTCGCGGCCATTCCGGCAGCAACTAGCCTGATTTTATCCCCGGTGATCCGCCGGGAATGGGCGCAGATTATTGTGATTTTCCTATGGCTGGCCTTGGCCGTTGTGGCTTGTCTGGTTTTTGGGTTTATGCCCATGGCTCTTTTATTCCTTTGCGCGCCGGCTATGGCCGCCCTGTTTGAACGTGAAAAGGTTGTCGAGGCCATGATCCTAGCCGGTCTGACGGCTGCAGGGCTGTTTTACTTTGCCCAAAGGGGTGAGTTTGGCGATATCAACCTAGCGGACGGGAATCAGATTAATTGGGGTGTGAAAACAGGGATAGCATCCACGATCGCCTTGTTAATTGGCGCCCTTTACGCCGTGTCGTCGTCTCGTGCGTCTGCGGCGGAAACGCCTTTGTCGCGTGATTTGCTGGACGCAGTTCCGGGCGGCTTGTTGCGGGTCGGTAAAAATAATCGAGTCAAGATGATCACCGAAGTTGCCGCCGCCCAGTTAAAGCTAGGTGACGAGACCAAGGGTTTATCCGTTAAAGATATCTTTGATGATCCGGAAAAACGTGACGAACTGATGTTTGTGATCGACAAGGCAAGAGAGAACAACCGAAAGGTCTCGCGAAAATTCCGTCTTCTGGAAAACGGCGATTACATCAGCGCAGAAATTACAGCCGGACCGCTAAAGGGCGGAGACGTGCTTTTGCATATTTATGACAGCACGCAACATGAGAACCGGGTCAACTCTTTGCATCAGGCGTATTCCGCCGCGCAAAAAGACGCTGATAGCCGGTCGCTCTTTTTTGCCGGTGTTAGTCACGAACTGCGCACACCCCTGAACGCTATTATTGGCTTCTCTGATATGATGCGGTCGCGCCTCTTTGGCCCTTTGCCCAGCAAATACGCTGAATATGCCGACCTGATCCACGATAGCGGCCAGCACATGCTGGATCTGATCGGTGACGTTCTGGATATTTCCAAAGTTGAAGCGGGCAAATATGATCTGATCTATCAAAGTTTTGATGCGGCCGATGTTATCCGAAGCTCAGCAAAAATGCTGCGTCCTGCGGCTGACAGTGCTGAAATCCGCATGGATGTAGAAGTCCACGACAAGTCAGGGGAGCTCTTGGTCGACGCAGACCGCAAAGCGATGCGCCAGATTATCCTCAATCTCGTGTCTAATGCCATCAAGTTTACGCCCAAAGGCGGCCGGGTCTTGATCCGAGGTGACTTCGACGGAAATTATCTACGTCTGGGCGTTGTCGATAATGGCGCCGGTATGAGCGCCGAAGACCTGGAAACTGTTGGGCAGCCTTATGTGCAATCGGACAGTGGCGTTGCTTCTGAGACGCGGGGCACAGGTCTGGGATTGTCCTTGGTGAAATCGTTAGCCGCGCTCCATGGCGGGCGTCTGGAGCTTTCCAGTCAAAAGGGCATCGGGACGACGGCGGAAGTCTTAATTCCCCGCCGGCGCTCTAATCCCGATAACTCTCCGGTTTAGCAAGGGCGAGAAGCAGCAATAGCAAACTCACGGCTATGGCAAACAGGATAAAATTGGCCTGTCGGTTTTCATCGACGCTGGCACCACTGCCGGATAGGGCATTTAACTTTTTCCCAATCCAGCTGGAGGCGGCATTAAACCGGGTTTTAATACTAGAGGCCGCCGTCGTTTCGGTACGCTCGGATATGGGTTGATATTGAGCGCGCGTGTCAATTTTGGGCGTTTCGGCTTTCTCTTCTGATAAACCGCGTAGTGTTGCGCCAGGCTTGTATTGGCTAGGTACACGAACGGATTGGAACATTTCTGTCGTCCCTGATTCTATGGGTTGAATTGGCGTTTCTATGGGTTGAACAGGCGCTGCCACGATAATGGGACGCTGCGGCGGAATGCGGGGCTTTCTCACAATTGGACTGGCAATAGGTTTCGGGGCTGGCGTGGTTTTTAACTCAGGCAATCCGGCTTCATAAGTCGGGGATGTTTTGACAATTGTCGGCTCGGGCTCAGCCTTGAAAAGACTTGCTGACAAAGTTTGGACACCGGTCCAGCCATTCGAAACATGGACCCGCGCCTTATCGGTCCCCCGTTGCAACCGCGCTAGAACCGGTGTGAGATCCGGCAAAGATATCTCGGGTATGGTGATTTTCGGAATTGAGACATTCGGCATGGAGACATCGCTGAGATCTACGAGGGTCGAGGCGTTCTCTTGATCGGAATGCTCGGCAACGATGTCCGTTTTAAAAGCTGTTTTGGCCATTTCCACCCGGTTACGGTCCCAACGGGCGACACTGCCCTGAAGTTTGTTCCAATGACCGGGTTTGATAATCTGATCTACGGCTCTTGTGAAAGAGTGTCCGCGAGAGCTCGTCAAGAACCCGTTCATGAGACCACCTTGCTCGCTTTCGTAAATGGCCATAACGCCGCCTTTGACGGTACTGCGCATGGATAACAATGAGATTGAAGGCGCTGTCGTTACTTCGGCCGTTCGCACGGAAGTTGGCGTATTGACCCGGCCGTCGACTTCGGCGGTCAGTCCTCTTGGTGTTCGGGTGTCTGATCGTGGACCGATAAACAAGGCATGCTTGTCCAGATCGCGCGGGGCGCCCGACAGGTTATAAAATTCTGCATTGACCCAACCTGTGCCATAAGCTTTGCCCAGCTGCGCAAATGCGCGAAGGGCAGCCGCCTGATCAGAGTTTTTAGATGTCGCGAATACAATGGCGGTCTTGTCGCCTGCTCCGTTTGAAAATGGATAGCCCGAAGCCGCCAGACGGGTCAAATCACCCGCATAGGCGCCGTTTGTGCTCTTGATCTTGAGATAGGATTTCGCGCCGACGGCAAATCCCGCGGCCACATTTTTCTTTTCGCAGTTAGCAGTCTTGTCTTTAGGCGTAAGCTCAGGGTTGATGGTTAGAACATTATCGGTTCCGACCAGTATGCCCGCAGGGATTTCAATCTGCGCCGCACTGCGCTTGGAATTCAAGAGGACTTGCCCCAAGTTTTTACCATTGAGATGAATGTTGACCTTAGATTCGGGGCTGACATTGGGCGATTTTTGGAAATACAACTTCGCTATACCTTGTGCCGAAAGAGGATTATCTACGTCAAAGGTAACCGATTGGGCACTGTTCCCCCATCCTCGGTCAAAGCGTAGCGTCCCCAGTTCATAAATCGGTGTCTTGCCCTGTACAGGCGCATTGTCTACGGCAAAAGCCTGCTGCCATGCATATTCACCGGCAAACGCATAGGCGCGGCGCGCGGGCGGCAACTCTTTGGAGGCGAAGGCCTTGACCATCGCGTTTAGTTCTTCCTGTGTATCTGCGGTCATGACCAATCGTAACGGGGCGTTTCGCGTCACACCGATGACTGGGCCTTCGCGTTTTGCCAGTTCTGTGCCCGCAATGATCGAAGGAATCTCACGTCGAGTCCCGATATAAACTTGCGCATCGCCGGTCCCGTCGACAGAAAAACGCGGCAAGGACGGCATATTCAGAGCCATACCCTGCGCCGCAAGCGCCTGATACTTCAGACGATCAGGGCCATAGGCTTTTATGCTGACGGTTTTGGGGGTTGTCAGAGGAGATGTCAGGATTTGCTTGACGTCACGTAGGTAATAAGGGCGGGACGGAGTTGATGTCCGAACAACGAGAAAACTATCGCTCATATCAATTGAGAAGGCCCCATCGGACTCATCTATACAGCCATTGGCCTTGTCAAAAGACACTGAAATCATGTTGCGATGGGCTTTGACGCGGGACGTATCAAGACTAATCATAGCCTCGAAACTATTGCCTCGAGAATATACAGGCACGGGCTCGCCGTCATTAAAGCGGATAAATATGGGGGCGTTTCGATTGACGTAACCTTCGGCGTGAATTTTCACAAAAAAGTCGAGCTTTTCGATCCAGTCGCTGGTCGGTGTTTCAAACGTGAAGGCGTATTCAGGGTTTCGCCAGTCCAGGCGGGGTTCATAGCGTTCATAGAGTTGGTCAAGGTGGACCTTGTAGACTTCCGCTTTGCGGGTTTTTGAACTACTCGTAAACCCTGCCGCCATGGCCGATTGGGCAATGAAAAACACCCATAAGACAATGCCGAATACCACAATCAGATTGCGTTTTGCCTTTGAGCTTTGATTAACCCTGTTTTGCCCGTTTTGGGACGCCTGCGTGTGATTTTTGCTTAACATGACGTTAAAAAAGCAAGTAGGATGCCATTTGACGCCCCTGATTGCAGGATTCATTCCACACACGAAACCCAGAGAAATCACTCGCTTGTTTAGTTCGTTGAAAACTTCGATTTGGGCACCGGCTCTGATCCGCCGAGCCGAGACGGGCGGGGCCTTTGCGACGGTTCTTCGTCGCGGAGATCCTGATGCAGGGGCCGTGCTTATCTTGGTCCGAACGCTGGACGGGGAAGCGGTCCTTTACCGATCCATGCGCGATATGGACGGCTCTAGGATCTGGCATCCCAAGGGCCCAACCGACGAAACCTCACTTGAAACGGATATCCGAAAAGCCATGGTGTCAGACCCCGATTTATGGGTTGTGGAAATAGAAGATCGCAAAGGGCGCCATTTCCTGACCGAGAAAGTTGACGAATAGACGCTTGCGACTTGGGTCGTTCCGACTTATTTGAGCATCGCAATCAGAAAGAATAACCATGTCCAAAGCCATAGAGGCCACACGTCGGCGCGTATTTGCTATTATCTCTCACCCGGATGCGGGTAAGACGACGCTGACTGAAAATATGCTCTATTCGGCTGGCGCTATTCACCTGGCGGGGCAAGTGGCGGCTCGCGGGCAAGCACGGCGGACACAATCTGACTGGATGAAGATCGAGCAGGAGCGCGGGATTTCTGTCAGCTCATCCGTTATGACGTTCGAGCACAAAGATCTCGTCTTTAACCTATTGGATACACCGGGCCACGAAGACTTCTCTGAGGATACATACCGGACGCTCACGGCGGCGGACAGCGCAGTTATGGTGCTGGACGTGGCCAAGGGTATTGAGCCGCAAACACTGAAACTGTTTGAGGTTTGTCGACTGCGCGATATTCCTATCGTAACTTTTGTCAACAAACTCGACCGGGAAGGGCAGGAGCCTTTTGATCTGCTGGCAGAGATTGAAGACAAGCTGGCTCTAGACGTACGGCCAATGCAATGGCCGGCTGCCAGTGGACGTCGTTTTAGGGGCGTGGCTGACCTGCGCACGAATGAGTTTCTAAAGTATATCCGGCCGGACGAAGGCGGTGATGCCTCCAAAGGTGCGGAGCGGATTGCCATGGACGGGAATTCTATTGCCGGTCATTTCAATGATGACAAGCTTCTTGAAGAGTTTCGTGAAGAGGCTGAACTTGCCCGCGAATATGGTGAGTTTAATGTTCAGAGCTTTCGCGAAGGTCATATGACGCCCGTTTATTTCGGGTCTGCCCTGCGCCGTTTTGGGGTCCGAGAATTGATTGATGCGCTGTCGGAATTTGCCCCTGGTCCCCAGACAGAAAAGGCGGAGAAGTTCGGCAAAGAAATCGAGATCAGTCCAACCGACAAGGAGGTCGCCGGATTTGTGTTCAAGGTTCAGGCTAATATGGATCTTAATCACCGGGACCGGGTTGCGTTTCTTCGCCTCAATTCAGGCGAGTTTAAGCGCGGTATGAAGCTCAAGACCTTTGAGGGCAAAACCATGAATGTGCACAATCCGATCCTGTTCTTCGCGCAAGACCGGGAGTTGGCCGATAATGCTTTTGCCGGGGATGTGATCGGTATTCCCAATCACGGCGTGCTGCGTGTGGGCGATAGTCTTTCAGAGAGCGGAAAGGTGAAATTTGCGGGCATACCTAACTTTGCGCCCGAGATTTTACGTAAAGCCCGAACCAAAGATCCCCTAAAAGCCAAACACCTCAGGAAAGCTTTGGAAAGTCTGGCCGAGGAGGGCGTTACGCAGCTGTTTAAACCACATATGGGTAGCGACATTATTGTCGGCGCAGTTGGCGCGCTTCAGATTGATGTGATGGCCGAGCGGATAAAAACAGAATACGGCCTTGAAGTGATTTTCGAGGCACCGCCCTATCAGACCGCCCGCTGGATCAAGGCCGAAGACCCCGCCAAGATCGAGGACTTTGCGGCCAAAAACCGAAATACGATGGCTGAGGATATTGACGGGGACCCGGTCTATCTCGCCAAGTCCGCCTGGGATGTGGGCTATGCGCAAGAGAAAAACCCCGATTTGACTTTCCTCAAAGCGAAGGAGCGTCGTTAGGTGACAAGGGCTTGTGTTTTAGCTATCAAGAGACATGGAAACACCACTTACCCTTCATATCGGAAATTACAATTATTCCAGTTGGTCACTAAGGCCTTGGCTTGTCTTAACCAAGGCCGAGCTCCCGTTTCATGTTGAGGTGATTGATCTGGACATTCCGGGTTACAAAAACAAACTTCTGGCTTTGTCCGATGCCGGGACGGTGCCTGTCTTGCAGGTCGGTGACGACAAAATCCCCGATAGTCTGGCCATCAGTGAATTCGCCGCCAAAGCGGTCCCAAATCTCTGGCCCAAAGATCCAAAAGACAAAGGCCTGGCGCGCGAGGTTGTTCGCAAGATGCATACGGGGTTTGACGCCATAAGACGAGAAGCGCCGATGAATCTGCGTCGGCGTACGTCTTTGCCTGTTCCCCAAGACTGTCTGGATGAGGCCAAGGACATCGATGACATGTGGTGCGATCTTTTGGGTCGTCATGACGGCCCGTTCTTGTTTAATGACTGGTCTATCGCCGATGCTTTTTACGCCCCCGTCGCGACCCGGTTCACTTCTTATGATTTGCCTCGGTCTGTGCGCGCAGACACTTATATTTCCGAGCTCATGGCCGATCCCGATTTTCAAACTTGGGAAATGATGGCCTTTGCCGAGGAACATGTCCTCCCTGAAACGGACGCGGTGAACCGATGAAGCGCATGGTTGTTTCCATTGGGCTGAGTGTTGCTTTGTCATTTAGCGCTCAAGGAACATCCATAGTCGACGAAGCTTCTTTTATTGAAACGCGCGAAATCGTAAATCCATCGGCCCTTCATTTGCAGTGCCAGTTTCAGGAAGGCGCGTATTATACGTCAAAAGTTGCCCTCATTAAAACTAAGGATGATCGATTTGATTATGGCCTGTCGACGGGTCATGGCCTGTCATTTGAAGGCATGAGTTTTTCTGATGATTGCCGCGTTGTGGATCATCAAGGACAGTCTCATAATCTTAAGGCGCTTTATGTGCCGCATGCCTTTTCCGCCGGCAGTTCTTCAGATTGGGCGCTCATTAGATTGCCAAAAATCAAAGATGAATCTATTGTCCGTTTTGAACTGCCTGTGTTCAAGGACAAGATAGATCAGTCTTTTCAAGATCAGTCACAAACCATCAATTTTCCTGTAGCGCGCGGTATAGGTCGAAATGCTCAAATTTGCCAATCCTATCCCGGAGATTACATGGGGCTTTCCGACCCGAATCTATTGGTCCATGATTGCCGCGTGCAGCCGGGACAATCGGGTTCGCCTGTTTCTATTGGGGCGAACGAGGACAATTTGTTGATCGGATTGCATTTGGGACGCGGGTTCATTTTGCGCTCTAAAATTACGGGGAAAGCTGATCGGTTAGGCTATTATAGATTTATCGACAACAATATGGTCGAGGAAATCGACATCATCATTTCGAGGCACTTCAATTGAACTTAAAAGATACCATTCGCACCATTCCCGATTTCCCAAAGCCCGGGATTATGTTCCGGGATATTACGACACTCATGACCAATCGTAGGGGATTTTCCGAAGCTGTTATTCGCTTGTCGGCACCTTATCAGGATGCCTTTGTCGATAATGTTGTGGGTATTGAAGCGCGCGGGTTCGTTTTTGGAGCTGCGGTCGCCTATGAGCTGAATTCCGGATTTGTCCCAGTTCGCAAGAAAGGCAAATTGCCTTTTGATACCTATGAGCAAGACTATGAATTGGAATACGGAACGGATGTTTTGGAAATGCATGCTGACGCTATCCGCAAAGGCGAGAAAATTCTACTCATTGATGATCTTATTGCGACGGGGGGCACAGCAGAAGCCGCGATTAAAGTTCTTCGCAAAGCCGGGGCAGTTGTCATAGGTGCGGCGTTTGTTATCGATTTGCCTGACCTCGGGGGACGCAAAAAAATCGAGGATATGGGTGTGCCTGTCACGACACTGGTTGCTTTTGACGGCCATTAAAAAACCCCGCTGTAAAGCGGGGTTGAATTCTTGAGTATGACGAACAGCTTATTGCTGGTTTAGCACGTCCGCCATTTTTGGATCGCATTCCATAAGTTTTGGCATAACACCGAAGAACTCCATGCCCTGGGCTTGAGACATGTTATCCATCATATATTTTTCACCAGCAGCGTCGCCATCTTTGGCGGCGACTTTTGTGGCGTTGACAACGACCATTAATGTTTCTTTGCTCAGGCCGCCTTCCATGACTTTAACAGAACAAGCACAGCCTTCAGCGGACATTTGTCCGTCATCCACACAGGACTTGACCATCATATCGCGGTCGGCATCTGAAAAATCCATGTGAGCGGAGTCTGATCCGTGTGACTCTTCTTTCTCGCCTGAACCGTAATCCTTGGCGTCATCCATTTTTTCCGCCACGGCGTCTTTGGCATCGCCCATCTTGTCAGCAACAGCATCTTTCGCGTCGCCTGCTTTCTCGACCATAGCATCTTTGGCATCGCCCGCTTTTTCGGCGACTTTTTCAGCTGCATTTTCCACCTTGCTGGTGTCAACTTTGTCTTTCGCTCCGCAGCCCCCGGCAATGAGTGCCATTGAAGCTGTTAGTAATAATAGTTTCTTCATAATTCCCTCCAAAAAACCTATCCGGCGCAAGATATACCCATTCTAAGGGGCGTTACCAGTTAGAAAATGACAAATCACTGTTAATTATAGTGATGAAATGGCGCTGGTTTTATAAAAATTTTCATTCTTGTTTTATATTAGTCCGCGCATGAAAATGGTTTTTAGAAAAATCAACCGCGAAGATGCGGGTGCAAAACGCTTTGTGATGGGGGCCGCGACCGCCGCCTTTGACGACAATAAGCTTGATTTGCACACACAAACGACAATCAAGCTAATCTACTTTATATTCCATACCCTTGACCGGAACATGATCACGGCTTTGGAAAAAACTTTGGGGGTTAGTGCGCCGCATCGACGTAATGTACGCCGCTTAGTGGCCAAGGTCTCAGAACAAAGGAGCGTCTTGGGCGATATTCTTAAACCGGTTGTTCGAAAATCACACAGCGAACGGTACCGAATTTTCCAATCTGTTTGTAAAACCGTTTCGGTCTCTCAAAAATACGATATGGATTTTATCCGGCGGATCGTCCGAGTCGGGAAAGAAATGGGATTGTCAGAAGACGAGATTTATCGAACCGTAGAAAACCACAAATTGGCCGTATAGGGCCGCTAGAAAAATTTGGGCGTGCACTCGGCTGTGTCGACCGCAACGGCGGCCCCCTTTTTCAGTCGTTCCTTGACCGGTAAGCTCTCCAAATGCGTTTTCATTTTTCGTTCGACCGCATCCATTAACTTGTTCATTTCAGCCTCTGAATCCGGTGACGATTTGGTACGCGCGATCTTGGCGAGGTCCTTTAAGTCTTCAGGCGGTAGAAATTTCTCCATCATTGAAACCATGCAGGTACAGCCTTCAAGTTTGAGGCCGTCTTCCACACATTTATTCGTCAGGGCTTCTGTGGGGTCTTGAGTGTTGCAAGCCACGAGCAAAAGAGATGACACGGCAATAAGGGCTATTTTTTTCAAGACAAACTCCGGGCGATTAGACGTTGAACTTAAACAGCATAACATCACCGTCCTGAACAATATAGTCCTTGCCTTCCTGTCGAACTTTACCGGCTTCTTTGGCCGGTTGTTCGCCGCCAAACTCGACATAGTCCTCATAGGCGATGGTTTCGGCACGGATGAACCCTTTTTCAAAATCCGTATGGATGACACCGGCGCAGCGTGGTGCGGTCCAGCCGGATTGAAATGTCCAGGCACGGGATTCTTTCGGCCCTGCTGTAAAATAGGTTTGTAGATCCAGCAGCGAATACCCGGCGCGGATTAATCGGTTTAGTCCGGGTTCGCTAAGGCCCAGGGTTTCCAGAAACTCGTCCCGCTCTTCGCCATCAAGTAGCGCCAGTTCACTTTCGATCTGGGCAGAGATAACCACGGCTTGCGAGCCTTCGGCATCGGCATGGGCTTTGACCTTTTCAGAATAGGCATTTCCAGACGCGGCGCTGTCTTCATCCACATTACAGACATACATGACCTTTTTAGCGGTCAAGAGCTGCAACATGCGCCAGGCTTTTTCTTCGTCTGAATTGATTTCTGCTTGTCGGGCAGGCTTGCCGTCGGAGAGAACGGCGATCGCCCGGTCGACTAGTTCCAATGTGACTTTGGCGTCTTTGTCATTTTGCTTGGTTCTTTTTTCCAGGGCCGGTCGACGTTTCTCAAGGCTATCCAGATCCGCCAGCATTAGCTCTGTCTGTACGGTCTCTAGATCGGCCAATGGATCAATCTTACCGTCAACATGCGTAATATCATCATTGTCAAAACAGCGAAGCACATAGAGTATGGCGTCTGTTTCCCGGATATTCGCTAGAAACTGGTTGCCCAGACCTTCACCTTTTGATGCCCCGCGAACGAGACCTGCAATGTCCACAAAATTCATTCGCGCCGGAATACGTTGCGCCGACTGGGCGATCTCGGCAATATTTTCGAGTCGCGGCTCAGGCACGGCAACGTCACCGACATTGGGCTCAATGGTACAAAAAGGGTAATTGGCCGCTTCTGCATTGGCGGTTTCGGTTAGCGCGTTAAAGAGTGTCGATTTGCCAACATTGGGCAATCCGACGATACCACATTTAAATCCCATCTAACTATTCCTTCGGGGTTTGGCATCCGGAGGTGGCGCCAAAAGATCTACTTTGGTCTGATACTTGTCTGATTCCTGGGCAGCCAGCAAATCAGTGGCACGGGCCAAGGCGTCCATGAAATCATTGACCCAATTCTGCTCGGATTTGGCAAAATCTGAGAGCACATATGAATGGACTTTGTTTTTGGCCCCAGGATGTCCGATGCCCAGGCGCGCCCGGTGAAAGTTTTCTCCCACGTGCTGCCGGATCGATCGCAGTCCATTGTGTCCGGCGATACCACCGCCAAACTTCATGCGGAATTTTCCGGGTGCCAGATCTAATTCGTCATGAAAGACCACCACTTTGTCGAGGGGTATCTTGTAGAACTGCATAGCCTGCTGCACGGCGCGGCCTGATTCATTCATAAAGGTCTGGGGTTTCAGTAAGAGGACTTTGACCGGCTTGCTGCCCGCCATAATTGTCCCGTCGCGGACGATACCCTTAAATTTTGATTTCTCTGGAGAAAAGCCATGCATATTGGCGATCGCGTCCATCGCCATAAAGCCAATATTATGGCGGTTCCCGGCATATTTGTCGCCGGGATTACCTAATCCTACCCAAAGTAACATGTCTTCGGCCTTCGTCTCTTCCGCTGTGTGCTTCGAAAAGAGACGTCGCAGCAGGGCGAGAATTACTCGTCTCCGCCTTCAGCTGCTGCAGCGTCTTCGCCCTCAGCGCCTTCAGCCTCTGCACCGTCTTCACCCTCAGTACCATCGGACTCTTTTGAAGCCCGCGAGCTTACAATAGTCGCGATCGTAAAGTCACGGTCGATGGATGGCTTGACATTCTCCGGCAAGGTTACTTCGCTGATGTGTTTACTATCGCCAATGTCCATTTCGGAAATGTCGACGATAATTGTATCAGGAATGCTTCCGGCTGGACAGCTGACTTCAATCGCGTGACGCACGATGTTCAGAATACCACCGCGTTTAATACCCGGTGCAACATCGTCCCCTTGGAAGGTCACATTCACTTCAACATCGATAACAGTGGATTTGTCGACGCGATAAAAGTCCACGTGGACAGGTAAATCTGTCAGCGGATGGAACTGTACATCTTTGGTGAGGACCGTCTGCTTTTTGCCCTCATGGGAAATTTCGATCATGTTCGACAAGAACTGACCAGAGTTCAGGGCTTTCAATACTTCATTCTTGCGTAGAGCAACGGCAACGGGCCCCAATTCGCCACCATACAACACAGCAGGTACTTCACCGCTCCGGCGAGATGCGCGCGCCGGGCCTGTGCCGGTTTCTTCTCTAATAACGACGTCCAAACAGATACCACTCATGGTCTTGTCCTTTTTCATTCTATTCCCGGCAAACCAGGTCTAAACGAGCTGTTCTCTTAAAAAAATGACCGCCCGGCTGTCTTTTTGGGCGGCTTTCTTGAGATTCCCTCAATTTCAGCGCGCTCATTACAGAATGACCCCGAAAAATGCAAGCGTCTTTTATCGGCGATCAAACCCAAAAAATGTCGCAATGTGAAACAGATTCAGATTTGTTTTGGTTAATTCTTTGAAAACAGAAAACTTGGCCCGGCCTTTGCGTAGTTGTTCACGTAAAGAGACGAAAGCGCAACGGGAGACGTAATTATGGGACAGATTGCACCAGTATTGACGATGAGTGCCATTACACTCGTTGCTGTATGTCTGCTTTTTATTCCGACACGGTTTAAATTTGGAACGGATTTGGTCCGGTTTTACTGGTGTGGATTCTGGTACCTATTGGCGTTAATCGTGTTGACCTCCGGAAGTATTGAAGTTCTCAAACTCGCCGGGATTTCAGTTGAACCCTATGATATCGCTGTCTTGGGAGGCCTGATGACGGCATATATTTTCTTCGTGATGTTTGCTTGGTTCCGTCTGGTCGGCGCAGCCATATTGTTTGGGATGAAAAAGGCCGTCAAGACATCCTAGTAAGGACTGTTTTACCGTACAGGTACAGAGACAACCGTTGAAATGGGCGCATTCGGATCGGCCGGTATATCGCCAGCGCCCAATGAGCGCGGCGCTCTGACATCATCATAAAGTGATCCATACAAAGAGTTGCCAGGCGGCAGATTGCCCGCAATAGGCCCGCCGGCCAAGTCCATGGATGGATCAGGCATAGCGGGCGGCCGGATCATGCCTGGAACATCCTCGGCCCGAATAACCGGTGGTTCGTAATCAGAAGGCGCTTCAGATATTGAGGGACGCTGCTCATAGGCATATGGGTCCTGCGGCGGCATGGGCGCCTGATTATGCGCCATCGTATGATCCATAGAAGGCTGCGGCAGGCTGGGTTGTGGCGCCATATCCGGCGGCGGCATCATCCCGTCCAGTTGAGGCTGAAAACGAGGTGAGGTGTCCGGCTGCGGGGCATAACTTGGTTCAAATCCCTGATTTTGCTGCGCCGTTTCTAATTGCGGCCGGAATGCAGGTGCAGCAGGCGCCGCGCCATAGGCCGTCGATTGTTGCGGGGCCTGCGGAATCGGTCTGACATAGGGCACATTAGGCAGGGCAGGGCTCCGCCGCGGCCCTGTTTGCATGCGGCGCGAAGTCCGGCGGGAGGCAGACCGTGTTGGCTGAGATTGAGGGATGGGCTGAGCTTGATAAGCCGGCTGTGGGCGCGGTGCAGCATAGGCCATGCGCGGCTGGTGGGGCGAAACAATGGACGCCCTTGGCGCAGGGTTAGCGCCGACACGGGGGGGCGGCACACTTCCGACGCGGGTAAGGGAACCTGGCCGCTGAACCATTTGCGGCATTTGTCCAACGCGCGTGGTTCTGTGGCCCCCGGGAATAAGCCGATGATTGTCCATATTGGAGGCATTATCGCCGCTGATGGAGATATTGCTGGCCATAGGGGGAACCTGACGTGAATTGAACTCACAGATCATCCGGTCTGCGCTAATCTGAACAAAGTTCCAGCCTTTGCATTGGGCATCTCCCTGACATTGAGAAATACACTGGTCAGGGCTCGTTGCGGGCACACTCATATAGGTGCCGCCGGCCCTGTAGGTCCCATAATCGGATGCCATCGCTGTTAGCGGGAACAGTCCTGCACTGAGCAATGCGATCAGTCGTATAGCCATAAAATCCTCTAGACCTATCGATTCGTCTAAGGGGACTATTGGAAAGAGGGGTTAGCGTTTGGTTAACCAAACCTTTATTGCGCTGTTACTCGCCTTTATTGCGCAGCTACTCGTATGACACGAGCCCGGCATCAATCAGCGCCTGATCCATCGGCGAGGCCATAATCATGGCCCAATAATAATGATATTGCGTTGTGCGGTCATAAACCAGCGCCACGCCAAAATTGGTCGCTTCAGGCATTAAAAGGTTTTCATTGTGTCCGGGGCTTTTTTTCCAGGCATCAAATACTTTACCCCAGCTATTCTGGCCTGAGGCGACGTTCTCTCCCGCATAGGAATATTTGTAACCGGTCCGAAGCATTCGGTCTGTATGGGCTGATCCATCTGTCCCTGTATGAGAAACAATCCCATGATCCGCCATGTCTTTAGCGTGGACCTCTGAGGCCAGGACCAATTGATCGTCCAGTGTCACCGGTTCAAGGCTGTTCTTTGCCCGGTAAATATTGAGCTGCGTAACGGCCACTTGCAGATCGAGAGGCTCTGGCGGCAGAATCTCAAAGGGCGAGCCCGTTTCCAGCCCATTATTGAGGTAACATACATAGGTTTCTATGGTCGTGTCGGGTTGAAGGGTAAATACGCCTTTGCAACCTTTTGTCCCAAAGCAGGCCTCTCTGCAATCGTCAATCGAGCTAGCATCAAGAGTTTTATAGGTGCCGGGAGGGGGAGTATAGTCTGGAGTTCCGGCCATCCCGTTCTGGGGGGTCAATAAGAGAGCGAACGGGATAGCCAGGAACCGCATGCTATTTTATTACGTTAGGATGACAGATTCGCAAAGTTACAAAATGGATAAGTTGAGCGGTGACGCTACTCGGCATCTAGTCCGATATCGAAATTTGTCGCGGAATGGGTTAATCCACCGATTGAAATCACATCTATTCCGCTTTCGGCAATGGCTTTGACCGTGTCGAGATTGACACCGCCTGAGGCCTCGAGCACGGGACGGATTTCTGCGAATCGGTCGACAATTTTGACTGCATTGCGCAGTTTATCGGGGCCCATATTGTCCAAAAGTATCACATGGGGATTAAAGGGCAGGGCCTTTTCTAATTGTTCCAGCGTATCCACTTCGACGCTGACCCGCACCATGTGGTCCGCATTTTTCATCACGTTTGAGAGGACCGCCTCAATGCCGCCGCCCATGGCAATGTGATTGTCCTTGATCATGATGGCATCCGACAGGGACTGCCTGTGGGTTGCCCCGCCGCCTGCCAGAACGGCCCGTTTTTCCAAAGCCCGTAGGCCGGGTGTGGTCTTGCGGGTCGCCGCGATCCGGGCTTTGGTGTGTTTGACCAAGCCCACATAGTCCGAGGTCAGCGTAGCAATCCCTGACATCCGGCCCAGGAAATTTAGGGCCGTGCGCTCCGCCATCAGGAGAGATCGGGTCGGGCCTTTTACTTCGGCAATGATGTCGCCTTTTTTGACCATGCTGCCATTGCCTTTGATGACCGTGAATTCCACAGCCGGATCGACCATGGCGAATGTCATCTGCGCCGCTTGCATGCCCGAGATATATCCTTTCGCCCGCGAGCGAAAAAATAAATGTCCATGATCAGATTCTGGGATCAACAAATTGGCTGTCACATCCCCGGCTGTGCCAAAGTCCTCCGTCAAAGCCAGACGGATGATCGGTTCAATCACTGAAGGTGGGAGCGGGGGTAATGGTGTCATAAATCTGCTTTGCTTGACTGCTGTCCATTTGGTAAAGGCAATTCCGTGTACGGACAAGAAATTTGTCATGTCCGGATAGGATATTCCTTCACAAAATAAGAATGTCGCTCTTGCAAATTACCGCTACGGACTAATCCAGCATTTCATAGGAAATGTAAGACGATCGGCTGGGCTTGACCATATGCGGGAAATCATCCCTAAAATGCCCGCCCCGACTTTCTTCGCGGGCTAATGCCGACGCTGCTATGAGGCGCGCCGCGATCAGCGGGTTGGCCCGTCCGACATGTTCGATCAAGCTATCAATTGTCCCAATGAGGTGGTTTAACCCATCCGCCTTTCGCCGAACGCCACAGAGCTGTGTCATGCCATTGCGTAATCGGGTTGAGACCTCTTCGGTCATGGCTAGCCAGGGTTGCGATCTGATTTTATCAGCCTTTTTGGCAGAAATATCGCTCTCCAAAAGCATGGTTGCAGCTCTGCCGCCAAACACAATCGCCTCGAGCAAAGAGTTGCTGGCTAAACGATTGGCCCCGTGAAGCCCTGTTGCGGCGCATTCGCCAATCGCCAGAAGACCGTCAAGCGAAGACCGGCCATAACTGTCCGTTGCCACGCCGCCCATATGATAATGGACCGCCGGCGCCACTGGTATGGCCTGTTTGCGCGGATCGATCCCGCCGCTCATACAAGCCTCAAAAACGGTTGGGAAATGATCCGGAAAGTGATCACCAACCGCCGCGCGGCAGTCGAGTGTGGGCGCGCGCCCAGCTTCGATTTCAGCAAAAATGGCCCGGGCTACATCATCTCGCGGCGCGAGCTCGCCGTCGGAGTGATAGTTTTTCATAAAACGGCGGCCGGTATTGTTAATCAGGGTTGCCCCATCGCCGCGTAAGGCTTCGGTTGCTAAGGGCGCTGGATCTCGCCCGATATCTATGGCGGTTGGGTGAAACTGGACAAATTCCATATCTCTCATTTGTGCGCCCATGACCGCCGCCATACCAAGGGCGTCACCCCGGGCAGTTTTCGGATTGGTTGTTACCGCAAACAGCCCGCCGACGCCCCCTGTTGCCAGGATCGTCATATCGGACTCAACGCCTAATAAAGACCCATCGTCCTGCCTGGCCAAGGCCCCAGCGATACCGCCATAACCATCAGATAAAAGGCTTTCCGCGCGCCAGCCAATCAATGGCGTTATGTGATCAGCCGCCTGGGCATGGCGAAGCATAACCTTGATAATCTCGCGGCCGGCCGTGTCGCCCTTAACCCGGGCAACGCGCGGCATGGAATGGGCGGCTTCTAAGGAAAGATAAAGACTACCGTCATCTTTGCGGTCAAAGGGAACGCCCAATTGTGCTAAATCCCTGACACGAGCCGGGCCTTCAGTTGAGAGAATGCGCGCGATGTCTTCATCCACAAGACCATCGCCCGCTGCGATCGTGTCGGCGGCATGAGACTCGGGGCTATCATCGGGGTGTAGAGCCGCGGCTATTCCGCCTTGCGCCCAGGCAGATGCAGCGCCTTTTTCCGAGCGCCGGGAGGTCAGGACATAGACGGGACGTGGTGCAAGCTTTAGCGCTGTGTAGAGCCCGGCAAGACCCGCGCCAACGATCAGCACCGCGCCTGCGGGTAATCGTTTAGTATCCAGCTTCCAGTTTTGCATAAAATCTACGCTTTAAACGGATCCCGCATCAGAATGACATCTTCGCGCTCTGGACTGGTTGAAACCATGGCCACGGGACAACCGATCAACTCTTCAACATGGCGAACATATTTTACGGCCTCAGCGGGCAGGTCAGCCCAGCTTCGGGCGCCTCGTGTTGAACCTGACCATCCGGGCATGCTTTCATAAATGGGTTCTACATTGGCCTGATTAGAAATGCCGGCGGGCAGGTAGCGAACAATTTTTCCATTAAGCCTGTAAGCCGTGCAGATCTTAATTTCCTCCAGACCGTCCAGCACATCCAGCTTGGTCAGAGCAATCCCGTCAATACCGCCTGTTGTAATCGCTTGTTTCACCATACAGGCGTCAAACCATCCACAACGGCGCTGGCGTCCGGTTACGGTACCAAACTCATGACCGCGTTCGCCCAGACGTCGCCCGATATCGTCGGTCAGTTCGGTCGGGAAAGGGCCTTCGCCAACCCGAGTGGTGTAGGCTTTGGTAATGCCTAGCACGTAGTTTAACGTGCGCGGCCCCAGACCTGTCCCAGCTGCGGCTTGTCCAGAAATGGTATTAGAGCTGGTCACAAAGGGATAAGTGCCGTGATCTATGTCCAGCATGGCGCCTTGGGCGCCTTCGAACAAAATTCGTTTTTCTGTTTGCACAGCTTCGTCCAGCGTTTTCCAGACGGGTGCCATGAACGGCAATATTTTAGGCGCAACTTCGATCAAAGAGTCGTAGAGTTCTTGGGCGTCATAAGGCGGATGCCCCAGGCCTTTTCGGAGCGCATTGTGGTGATGCAACAGGTTTTCCACCCGGGCCATCAGATTGTTCTCATCGGCCAAATCACAGATTCGAATGGCCCGGCGGGCTACTTTATCTTCATAGGCCGGTCCGATGCCGCGCTTGGTCGTGCCGATTTTGATACCACCGGCCCGGTTCTCGCGGATACCGTCGAGCTCGGAATGGATAGGCATGATCAGGCAGGTGCTTTCCGAAATCTTGAGATTATCGGCGTTGATTTTCACACCTTGTTTCTTGATGCGCTCAACCTCATCCAGAAAGGCCCAAGGATTGAACACAACGCCATTGCCGATAACGGAAAGTTTGCCGCCCCGAACGATGCCGGACGGTAGCAGGCTGAGTTTATAAGTTTCACCGTCCACGACCAGCGTGTGACCGGCATTATGGCCGCCTTGAAACCGGACAACAACATCAGCGCGACTGGACAGCCAGTCAACGATTTTGCCTTTACCCTCGTCACCCCATTGCGAGCCTACAACGACCACATTGGCCATAATATACCTCTCATACCAAAGGCGCGGCAGAATGCTCGCGCCTTGCACAGAATCTACATCTTTCGTTTCTTTAGACAATTATGCCATGCAATGCGACTCTAATTCTCGCATAGATGTCGCACGCTGCTTTGGTTTAAGTTTCAATTATAAAGGGTATTTAGGGGTTAACATTCGTTTACCCTTTTTCAAACTTTGTTTAAGGGCTGATTAACTATGATGTGGCACATTTTCGCTATTAATTTGGGGAGAGCCCGGTGCCTATTCGTAAGAAATTGGAATTAAAGCGCGAGTACCGCAAAACAACGCGTCAATTGGCAGAACTTAACCGCGATCTGGCGGCCAAGATGATATTATTGGCCTCTCAAACCGGTGATACAGCACCTCTCATAGGTGCCGTAGATGCGCTGCGCAAAGCTGAAGACTTGTTCACAACCGAGACGCCGCCGCGTGAAGTGGCTGAAATCCGTCAAGCTCTGGCCGAAACCCTGTTTACATTGGGTAAGGCACAAGATGATCGGGAAGCGCTGGAGCATTCTATCGAAGCCTATCGCAGCGCGATTACATTGGCCTCATTGCTGGGCGACGAAAAAATGCGCCAAAGCCTCAAGCGAAACTATGCCAAAGCCCGCAAATTGCTGGATGAAAAGCCAGGAAGCCCCGACACTGCTGTCCGCGGCGCGGCTTAAAAAACAGTCTGACCCTTCTCATTTGGGCAAACCTGCCCTAATTTCGCCCGATTCATGGTTAATGGCCGTGAAGAAATTGGCGACAATTGGGGAGAATGCCATGTCTTATCGTTTATTTTTCACCGCTTTGGTGAGTGTATCAACTGTTTTTGCGCCCGCTCAGGCGAATGATCCCGCTGACGCTCATCCCGACGCGTCCAAGGCTCTGTCTTTAACGATTTACGGAGATAAGCGCGCGCTTGTCGAAGACGTCCGGGATATCCGGTTCGCAGGCGGCGAGGAGGTCGTGGAACTTCCTGGTGTGTCGTCAGCTATCTTGCCGCAAAGCGTGACCATTAAGGCCGCCAATATGGAAATCATCGAACAGAACTTTGATTTCGATCTCCTGACCCCGGAAAAATTGATGGAAAAGGCCGTTGGCGAGTTTGTGGAAATCGTCAAAACCAATCCGGCGACCGGGCGCGAAATGCGCGAAACGGCTAAAGTTCTGTCGGTAAATAATGGAGTGGTCATACAAGTCGGCGACCGGATCGAGGTGCTGCGGGATGATAAGATCCCAACGCGGGTGATCTTCCCCAAAGTGCCTGAGAACCTGCGCGCAAGCCCAACGCTCTCTTTGCGGGTTGATGCCAGTGCGGGGACGCGTGAAGCCAATATGACCTATATCAGCAGCGGTCTGACTTGGAAGACGGATTACGTGGTTATGTTCGCCGAAGCTGCCAAAAAGATGAGCCTGCAGGGCTGGGCGACCATTGACAACACCACCAATACCACATTCCACGATGCGGAAATCGCTGTTGTGGCTGGTCATGTGAACAAGGCTTCCGGACATAATCGTTACAATAATAACCGGCAGAACTACAATCAGCGCCGCGGCGGCATTGAAGCGGGCAGTGCTGATCGTATTGGAGACAATTACATCTACACATTGCCGGGTCAGACCACACTGGCGAGCAAGCAGAAAAAGCAAATCAGCTTTGTTGACGCGGAAGCCATCAAAGCCGAAAAAGTTTATGAATACCGCAATAATGGCTATGCCACGAACAAGAACCCGGTGAATGTTGACTCACGGATTGCCTTTTCCAACAGTTCTGCCGCCGGCATGGGTGAGGCCCTTCCGGCGGGTACAGTCCGGGTCTATACAGAAGACAAGAACGGCAAGGCACAGTTTATTGGCGAGAACACCATCGGGCACATCGCCGCCGGATCTGACATCTCAATGAAAATCGGCAATGCTTTTGACATCACGGTTAAGCCGACGCTCATTAAAAACAACAAGGTCTCTAATTTCGTTTCGGAATACGAAATGCTGCTGGAGGTCCGCAATGCCAGCCGCAAAGATGTGAAGGTCAATATCTATCAGAACCTGGCCCAATACTGGTCAGATTATGAAGTCTTAGAAGAAAGCGTGGATTCGACCCGTAAAGATGCTTCGACCCTCCTTTGGACAGTTGATGTGCCGAGCCAGGGCCAAACGGATCTGATCTATAAAATTCGCGAAACTCGGCCCTGGTAAGCTTATGCGCGCGCTCTTCGCGGCCATACTCGCTCTCGCTGTGCACTGTGTGAGCTGGGCTCAGACAACCGTCACCTCTGATGCGGCGGATGAAACCTGGCTGACCATATATCCGGATAATCTGGCCATGATTGTCGAACGCCGCGTGATTGATGTGCCAGCAGGTCCGTTGACCATCCGCTTTATGGGGGTCAGCGACCAGATCGTGCCGCAGACTTCAGTATTGCAATCCTTTGAAGGCTTTACACTAGAGAGTAATTTCGATGGCGATTTGATCACGCGCGGCGCGCTGTTGGACAGGGCAATCGGGGACATACTAACGGTCCGGCGAATGAACCCAAAATCCGGTAAGGAGACTTTACTCAAAGGAAAACTTCTTTCGGCGGCCAACCGGAGTGAAGTTATTCAAGGGATCGTGCTGGAAACCGAAGATGGTATCGAAACGCTGGAATGTTCCGGCCTGTCCGAAGCCCTGATATTTAACGGCCTGCCCAAGGGACTGAGCGCCAAGCCGGTCCTATCCATGGATGTGAATTCTGAAACGGCCGGTGAAAAGGAAATCTACCTGTCTTATCTTAGTCGGGGCATTGGATGGAAAGCGGACTACCGATTAGATGTAGGTCAGGACCAGAAAGGCGAGGGGGCGCTTATGGGCTGGCTCACTGTGACCAATAACACCGCCAAATCTTTCAAGGATGCGCCGACAGCGATCGTGGCCGGGGACCTCAATATGACAGGGAATACTAAACCCGATGTCAAAGTTCAAAAGACCTTTACGCCGGGTTGCTGGCCGGTTGGGTCGACCAAGCGCGGAACGCGGGTGAATGCAGCTCTTTATAAATACATTCGGCCTGCCGGCGGTGGTGGCAAAGTCTATGGTTGGGACGGCGGCGTTTACGACAGTATGGCCGATGTGCCGCCGCTGCCTGAACCAGTCGCTTACACGGTTGTAGGAGAGTCGGAGATGAAAGGCTACCGCAGCCGCATGGCCCAACAAGAAGAGTTGGGTGACTATAAACTCTACCGCACACCGCAACCTGTGACGGTAGCTGCCATGCAGACCAAGCAAATTGCCTTTATCGGTATTGATGATGCTGAATATGACCGGATCTATAAATTGGGCTTGTTTGGTTGGTCCAATTTCTATGGTGATCCGCAGTCCCTTCGTGTGGAATACGAGGTCGATAACAGCAAGGATGGCAACCTTGGCAAGCCTCTACCGAAGGGTACGGTTCGC
>CALDSY010000025.1 GCA_937924355.1 uncultured Caulobacterales bacterium | reverse complement strand
TACGCCGATTATGGCGAAGACAGTCTCAAAGCCTTTTTAGACGTCTACAATCCGATCCGGGCGCCCGGTGAAAAGCTCGAATACTCCAATCTGGCCACAGGGCTTTTAGGGATTATTCTGGCCCATCAAGCGAATATGAGTTTTGAGGCGCTGGTTCGTGACCGGATTTTGGACCCTCTGGAGATGGACAATACTTATATTCAAATTCCCGAATCCAAGCTGTCCGCATTCGCGCAAGGTCATAACTTTAAGGAAACACCTGTCGGCTATTGGGATATTCCAACCCTCGCCGGGGCCGGGGCGTTGCGGTCGGATATCGCTGATATGAGCCGTTACCTCAAAGCCAATCTCGGGCTGGTTGAAACCCCGCTGTCAGACGCCATCGCCCTAAGCCATAATCTACAATATGATCTAGATGAAAACGGAAACTATATTGGGCTGGGCTGGTTTACCTATAATCTGGGGGACCGGAAAATGACCTGCCATAATGGCGGGACCGGAGGGTTCAGCACCTTTCTGGGATTTGACGCGGAAAACAAACGCGGCGCTGTTGTACTTCTAAATTCTGCTGTGGATGCCGATATTATTGGCCGGGCGATTATCACGAAGACCCCCGATTTAATGCGGCCCAAAAAGGACTCTGAGGACTAAGCAGCGAACCTATCCTATTAGCCCCGAGATCTGATGCCCGAGCTTTTCAACCGCGTCGGGATTTAAAAGGATGGCCACCAGAAAACCGGTCACGGCCCCGCCCAAATGGGCATCGTGCCCAATAATGCTCCCGGGGCGTTTGGCCAAAATATAGCTGATCCAAATGAAGCCGACCGTAAAGACAATGGCGGGGACGGGCGGGAAGAGCAGCATGTTAAACGGAAAATGCAGACTGTAGGCGGTCAAAAGGCCGGATGTGGCTCCCGAGGCGCCGAGCGCCCGGTAATTCATATTGTTTCGATTGCTAAAATAGGAAAAGACGCTGCCCCCTAAAAGGGAGGCGAAATAGATCAAGAGAAACGGCACTAATCCGACATGACTTTCTAGGGTTATGCCAAAAGAGAACAGCACAAACATATTCATGAACAAGTGCGATGGGTCGGCATGAAGAAAGCCAGACGTCAGCATCCGGTGCCATTGCTGATTTTGTCGCATGGGACCAATCCAGAACAGATTCTGGTTCTTGATGTCCGCATTAGAAAAGCCGGCGAGGCTGACAACAATATTAGCAATCAATAAAGCGAAGGTCGCCGGGGCAATAGCCAAAGTTTCCATGATGTCCCCTGTACTCCTGTCATGTGCCCTAATCCGATTGGACTCGCCTCGCAAGCGCGATTCAAGCCAGCTTGTGACAATCTGCGCACGGATTCACTGTAATTGCGAATAATTCTCACTTGCGCAATCAAGATGCCCGCGCTAAACGCCTTTTCCCAATTGAGAATGAGTTGCAATAAGAGCTAAATGTGATCGCGCCAACCAAAGCCCACGTCCTCGCTGCGCGCATGACATCCGGTCACAGTTTGCGGCCTTGTTTTCGAGCCATTCACGGCAGCCAAATGCTATTTCGATCCGGGGTATGTGCGACAGTCTTATTAATGGCGCTAACGAGTTCAGCCTTTGCCCAGGACGGGACGGGCGAAGAAGAAGATGAAATCATTGTCCGCGGGAAATATCTTCATGCAGATCAGATGACGGCCCTGAAAAGCCCGACGCCGATTATTGACGTGCCTCAATCCCTGTCCATTGTCACAGCGGATCAGATCACTAATCAGGGCTTTGACAGTATTTCTGATATTATCAATTACACACCAGGGGTGACCAATTCCCAAGGCGAAGGACACAGGGATGCCGTTGTGTTTCGCGGCGTGCGTTCGACGGCCGATTTCTTCGTGGACGGGGTTCGTGACGATGTTCAGTATTTCCGCGGGTTCTATAATGTGGAGCAAGTGGAAATCCTACGAGGCGCCAATGCCTTATTGTTCGGCCGAGGCGGCACAGGCGGCATTGTTAACCGGGTCACCAAAAAAGGTGAAATCGGCGAAAGCTTCAATGGCCTGAAAGCTTCTGTCGACACGTTCGGGGCCTTTGGGTTTGAATTTGATTCCAATACGGGCCTGAGCCCGTCATCGGCGTTTCGGATCAATGGCCTGTACGAACAACTGAATAACCACAGGGATTTTTACGAGGGCGAGCGGATTGCGGTTAATCCGACCCTGCGTTTTTTGGCGGGGCCATCGACAACCGTCGACCTCTCTTATGAATATGTGAACAATGAGCGCTTCATTGACCGCGGTATTCCTGTCAATGATCTGGACGGGGGGGATTTCCGTCCGATCGAAGATTTTGCAGAGATTATCTTTGGAGACCCGGAAATCAACACGGCCCAAGTCGAAGCTCATGTTTTGCGCGGAACGCTGTCACAGAACTTTTCGGATAATTTAAAAGGCGTATTCAACGCCACCTATAGTAATTTCGACAAACTTTATCAGAATTTTTACGCGGCCGATCTGGTTGATATAAATACGGTTCGTTTGGACGGTTATCGCGATACAACACAGCGTCATAGCTTGAACCTGTCCGGCAACCTTATTGGCCAAACTCACACGGGCGGTATCGACCACACCATTGTCGCAGGCGCCGAATTCCGCAAGACGTCAAATATCAATGACCGCTTCAATCCGCTTTTTAGCGCAACCCCTGAGGATCCGGATCAGGAAAATTTCGTGATTGGGCAGGCGCTGGATTTCTACGGCGGCGTCGGCACCAATGCGGACGGCGCGGCGTTTAATGTTACGTTCCCGGCATCGGAAGTGAATGACAATACGGACGCGGACGTGACCGTCGCCTCTATATTTTTGCAAGATGAAATTGCCATCAGCGATAAGATTGACGTGGTTCTGGGCGCCCGGTTTGATAGGTTTGACATTGAATCCCTGAACCTAGTCTCCGGCGTTACAAACGCTAGAAAAGATGAAGAAATCTCTCCGCGTCTCGGCCTGATCTTCAAGCCTCAGGAAAATATGTCGGTTTATGGGAGCTACAGCCAAAGCTTCCTTCCGCGCTCTGGAGGGCAGTTCGCGTCTGTGAGTGGCTCCAGCGAACTCCTCGAGCCCGATGTTTTTGAAAACCTTGAAGCCGGGCTCAAGTGGGATTTCACATCCGGTCTTAGCTTTACGGCCGCCTATTTTCAAAATGATCAGACTATTGACGCCGCGCCGGACGGCGCCCCGGAAAATCTGGAAAGACGGGGGCTGGAGGTAAAGGGATTTGAGCTTCAGATTGAAGGAGAGGTGACGGAAAACCTTTTCGTCAAAGGGGGCTATGCTCATCTCAGCGGTGAGACGGATTTCACAGAGACGGGCATTGCCCAGGAACGCCCGCGCGAACTGCCTGAAAACACATTTTCGGTGTGGTCAAACTATCAGATAAATGAGCGCCTGGGTGTCGGTCTTGGCGCGACGTATCAGGACGAGTCCTTCATCACGGATCTGGATATTGGCCATGACCCGTCCGCCCATCCCACGCTCCCGAGCTTCACCCGCATTGATGCGGCCGCCTATTATGACGTTTATGAGAACGTGCGGATCCAAGTGAATATCGAAAACCTGACCGATACGCTATATTTCCCAACATCCCATAGCACACATCAAGTCACAGTGGGCGCGCCGCTGAATGCGCGGTTGACGGTGAGTGGTAAGTTTTGATCAATTTGAAAATTTGTGTAAAAAATGTGGGCTCAGCCCTTCAAAGTTTCGCCGAATTATGTTTAAAGGCGCGACCCAAACGCCAATCCGAACACGAGGTAACGCATGTCAGGCTTCTCAGGCCACAATTATAATGACCGGTTAAAAGCGCAAAAAGAAGCCAAGCTGGCTATGCTGGAACGCGCCAAAAAGAAAAAACCGAACAAAGAAGAGCTAGAAAAGAAACTGGCTGAACGCGCCGAGCGTAATAAACGCCGTGAGGAACGCGAAACCAAGAAGGCTGAAGAAAAAGCCAAGCGTCAGGCGGAGCAAGCCGCTGAACAAACGGAAAAAGAGCGTAAGGAAAAAATCGCCGCCGAAGCCCGCCTGAAAGCGGAAGACGAGCTTCAGAAAGCTCAAAAGGCGCGCCGGGATGCCAAATACGCGGCCCGTAAAGCTAGAAAGCGCCGCTAATTTTAAAACCGGCTGCACTAACGCTTACAAGGCAGGTTTAGGTGTATAACGTCACGCGTTGATGGCTAGACGATCAAGATACAATCTATTGAGTTGGATCACGCAAGATGTGTCATTTCAAATGACCCTCGCGCCATTGTAAATTTCACACAATTTTAACCCTCAATTTACGCCTTTCCTTCACAGTCTCTTAACGAAAATTATTCGCGAGACTTTATGCCACCGCCATCCACTTCCATGAGCTCTGATCAGCTATATGACGCGCAATATGCGCAAAGCCTGATGGATGATCTGGATTCGGCGCCTGGCTTATTTCACCGGGCCATGCGGGCGCTTGTCCTTTTGGGATTGGCCACCCTGCTTTTGGGAATCGTCTTTAGCTACAGCCCTTATGATACGACGGGCGACACCGCGGGGCTAGGGGGTACAAAGAACATATTTGGCGCCCGGGGCGCGGGCCTCGCCAATTTTCTCCTGCAGTTTATTGGATATGGGACGCTGATCATCGCTGTCCTAGCCCTCTACACAGGGGCCAAAGGCATATTCTGGCCGGCTAAAAACCGGCGGGGTGACAAATTTCGAATGTTTGTCATGGCCTTTGGGGTGACAATTTTTGGAACGGCGGCCTTGTCAGGTTTCCCAATTCCCCAGAGCTGGCCCATGGCGACCGGTTTGGGCGGTTGGATTGGAGACGGAGTTTTCCTTAATCTCAAAGGCGGCCTAGAGCTGTTTAACATCCCTGTATCCGGATTTTTGGCGACCTTTTTCCTGTTTTTGATGGCGGCGCTCTGCCTGGCCCGGTTTACGGGTGTGGTTGGCAAAGACTTTCTGGATATCTGGGAAGCTGTCCTATTGGTTTGGGCGACGATCCGGGTCTGGTTTGACCGGCTGGTCCTTTGGGTGCGCGAAAAATTTGCCCGCAATTACGTGGCCGATGTAGAGGACCGGGATTCCATCGCGACTCTGATCCGGGATATTCCAGATGAACCCGAGGCCCCTCGTCAGAGCACAATTGCGCCGATCATCCGTTCAGCCCCCGAAGCGGTTTTTGACCATGACCCTGAACCGGTTCCGGCTCCAGCTCCCAAGAAGCGTAAGCGCGCCATCAAGCCGAAAAAACCGCAATTCCATTTCCCGGAAGGTGCGGATTTCGTACTGCCAAAGATCGATTTACTGAAAACGCCGCCGCCCCGTAAGGCGCTGCATGATGATGTGGCTCTGCGCCGCGCCTCTGAGGACCTGCACCGGGTTATGGAAGATTACGGCATTAAGGGGGATATGGGCGCGGTTCGTCCTGGCCCCGTTGTAACCTTGTTTGAATTTGAGCCAGCGCCCGGTGTGAAGTCCCAGCGGGTTATTAATCTGGCCCCGGATATTGCCAGAAATATGAGCGCGGAAAGTGCGCGTATAGCCGTTGTGCCGGGCCGAAATGCTATGGGTGTTGAATTGCCGAACCGCCGCCGTGAAACGGTCTGGCTTAAAACCATGTTGGCGTCCGATGCTTATGTGAATTCTGAAGCGGGCCTGCCCTTGATTATGGGCGAGGATATTGGCGGCGCGGCTTATGTGGCTGACCTGTCAAAAATGCCTCACCTTCTTGTGGCTGGTACAACCGGTTCCGGTAAGTCTGTGGCCATTAACGCCATGATCCTTTCGCTTATGTATAAGCTGACGCCGGAGCAATGTAAGTTCATTATGATCGATCCGAAAATGCTTGAACTCTCCGTCTATGACGGCATCCCGCATTTGCTGACACCTGTTGTGACGGAACCCAAAAAGGCCGTCGTGGCTCTGAAATGGACGGTGCGGGAGATGGAAGACCGTTACCGCAAAATGGCCAAAATGGGTGTGCGAAACATGGCCGGCTACAATGAAAAAGTAAATGAAGCCAAGCGCAAGAACCAGATCATGACACGGACGGTTATGACCGGCTATGACAAAGAAACCGGTGAACCCACATACGAGACCGAAGAACTGGATTTCGAACCCATGCCGTTTATCGTCGTGATTATCGATGAAATGGCCGACCTGATGATGGTCGCCGGTAAAGATATTGAAGGCACGGTTCAGCGTCTCGCGCAAATGGCCCGGGCGGCTGGTATTCACATGATCATGGCGACGCAGCGGCCATCTGTAGATGTGATTACCGGGACCATCAAAGCCAATTTCCCAACTCGCGTGGCATTCCGCGTGGGCTCCTCAATCGATAGCCGGACTATTCTCGGCGAGACCGGCGCGGAACAACTTCTCGGCAATGGCGATATGCTGTTCATGGGCACAGGGCGTCCGCGCCGTCTGCACGGTCCGTTTATTACCGATGCAGAGGTCGAAAAAATTGCCGCCTTTGCTAAGGCACAAGGCACGCCGAGCTATTTGGAAGAAATCACCGCAGAACCGGAAGAGGATCTCGGCGGTAGCGCCGGCAGTGACGGCGAAGGGAACTCCTTGTTTGATCAAGCCGTCGCGATTGTGGCGAAGGATCGCAAAGCTTCCACCAGCTATATTCAGCGCCGACTATCTATCGGCTATAACCGGGCGGCTAATCTGATTGAGCAAATGGAAGAACAGGGGATGATCGGACCATCAGGGCCCGGCGGAAAACGCGAAATTTTCCTACCTGATCACGGCGGATACTAAAGGGGCTTGCCATGGAAAACCTGCCGTCATTTATCGGTTTGATTGTCATTTGGGGCAGCGTGTATCTGGGCTATGTTGTTTCCATGCGCCGCTACCGGAATGAATAAGGCTGTTCCTTAGTTCTTAAACCGCATGAGATCGGTGGCACTAAAGCTCCATTCCGGCGTGTCAAGGATGACCAGCTGCTCGGCATTATACCAAGGCCCGGCGCCGTTAGAATTTGGATTTGTCAAAATATGCATATCCTGGGCGGGCATATAGCTCTGGGCCAGAAGAAACATTTTTTGGCCTAGATCATTTTCGGCCACATCCATGACCTTGACCGCATGTCCGGGCGA
>CALDSY010000024.1 GCA_937924355.1 uncultured Caulobacterales bacterium | reverse complement strand
ACAATTCTTTTGTCGAATCCAATTCGATCACGGGCGGACTTTCCTACATCGGTAACCGCGGCTTTATCGGAGTCGCAATTCAGCGTTTTGAGAGCCTTTACGGGGTACCGGGCGGCCATGGTCATGGTCACGAAGAGGATGAGCATCACGATGAAGAAGACGAACACGAAGAAGAAGAGCATGGACACGGTGAAGAGGAAGAAGGCGAGGAGTCGATTTCCATTGACCTGAAGCAAACCCGCTTTGACCTGAATGCAGCGCTGGATATGGACGGGTTCTTTGAACGTGTGCAGTGGGTTGGAGGTTATGCTGACTACGAGCACACAGAACTTGAAGGCGCTGAAATCGGCACTGTGTTTGCTAATGAAGGTTGGGAAACGCGCCTCGAGGCTATTCAGGCTGAAAACAATGGCTGGCAAGGCGCCTATGGCATTCAGCTTCGTAGCCGGGATTTTTCTGCCATCGGTGAGGAAGCTTTTGTGCCGCCAGCGCAAACCCGCCAGATCGGACTATATACTTTTCAGGAAAAACAGATCGAGGATCTGCATATAGAAGGGGCGATCCGGTTTGAAAACACCGAACAAACCAACACGGAAGCTGATTTCACCCGAGACTTCAATTTGTTCAGTGTTTCAGGAGGGGCAGATTACCACATAACTGAGTCTGTACGGGCGGGTGCCACTGTGTTTCGGACCGAACGCGCGCCGACATCCGAAGAGCTGTTTTCAAATGGACCTCATTTGGCGACAGAAGCATTTGAAATCGGGGATGCAACTTTGAACAAGGAAATTGCAACCGGCGCAGAGATGGCTTTGCGATATCGCGGGAAAAACTCTTATCTGACAACGAATTTCTTTTACACTGATTACAAGGATTATATTTTCGAAGTGCCCACGGGCGAAGAGCAGGATGAGCTGGATGTCTTCCAATTTGTTGGTGAAGATGCCGAGTTTTACGGATTTGAAGTACAGGGCGCCTATGAGATCGGCGATATTGGCAGTGCTTTTGTATCGGTTGATGGTCTTGTTGAATATGTTCGGGCCAAGACTGCGTCGTCCAATCTTCCGCGTATTCCTCCCCTCTCATTCCTCGTTGGAGGTGACATTGAATTTGCGAATATCAACCTGCGAGGTGAGCTGGAATATGCAGATGCACAAGACAATATTTCTTTGAATGAACTCCCGACCGAAGAACATCTTCTGACCAATGCCTTTTTGACCTGGAAGTTTCCTGGAGACCAAAACGTAAAATTCAAGCTATCGGCTTTGAATATTTTTGACGAGGAGGCCCGACAGCACACCTCGTTCCTGAAAGATTTGGTGCCATTGCCGGGGCGGAATTTTAGATTTTCGGTTTCAGCCAATTTTTAAACAAAAAAAGCGGGGCAAGCCCCGCTTTTTCATTTCGCAAAACTATTGACTACTTTTGCGATTGTTGCTGCGCGCGCATTTGCGCAATAAAGTTTCTCAATTGTCCGTTTTCTTTTTTAACGCCTTCCAATTGTTCTTTTAGACCGGTTTTTCGGACATCTAAAAGCTGCACATTGAAGATCAAAGTGGCATTTGGCGGTATACTGCCAGGTCGGCCCTGATCACCATAGGCCAGTTTCCCGGGGATATAGAGCGTTCGGGCTTCACAGGGTTGCATATCACCCAAGGCTTCAATCCATCCTTTGATGACGCCATTTCTTGGAAACTCAGACGGCTCACCGCGGTCATAGGAGCTATCAAATTTCGTACCGTCAGTGAACATGCCGTGGTAATGCACTTTGACCAGATCGGTCTCGGCTGGCTTTACGCCGCTTTTCTGCCCCGGATTCACAACGGAATATTGTAGGCCGGATTGTGTGACCATCACATTGTCGCGTTCCGCATTTGCAGCGTGCCACTTTTCGCTTTCCATTTTGACGTCCGGCAAACCGCCGATCACGTCGCCATAGGCTTCTGAATTGGCCAGGATGCCGTCGCCTTCGCAAGTGCCCAAGACAGCTCCGTCGATTTGAGATTTCAGATCCGTAATCTCAGTTTGTAAGGCTTTTACGTCCACGCCGTCCTCTGTATTGGGGGCGGGATTATTACACGCCGCCAAGGAAAGGCTGGCGATAGAAAGTAAGAACAGCTTTTTCATATCAATCTCCGAATTTCGGGCCGCTAGCTAGGCGCTTATTGGGCAATTGTAAAGATTATTTCGGATCGTCGCGCAGCCAGCCCGTGATGGAAAATCGACCGGCTCCCGCAAAATTTGAGACTTGCGTGACGATGTGTTCGCGAGGGACTTTGAATAAGGTCAGTGTGTTAAAACTGGGAACGAAACCTTTGCCGATATCTTGACCGTCAAGAAACAAAAGATTTCCGCCCCAATCCAAGCGCCAATTTTTGGTGAATCCCATAACATAAGCGGCGCGTCGGTCCGCACTATCACCGGTATCATCGTGGACATTGAGAAAATGTCCCCGTGAATAAAGCGTCGCCTGGGCGTCGTGCTTATTGACTGTACTCTCACCCGTTATAGCTCGGGTGTAGTCCAGCATTTCCGGGGTATTCAGAAATTCTGTCATTCGATGAAGAGGCCAGGTTTGGTCTCTTTTCTCCAAATAGGCTCTTATCATCGGATAGCACAAATAAAGATAGGCGAACCCGTCAACGGCACGCTCCATAGTCTCAGTAAGAATCCGATTTTTTTCCGGCTGGGGTTTCTCAACCCATTCTTCAGGTCGATAATAGCAGTGTTTGCCCGATGCATCTGAGTGAACCAGATGCCAAGGGGTTTGGTTGGCTAATACCTGATATATGGCCTCAGCGGTTTCTTGAGCGAACAAATTTTCAATTCGGACAATACCGTCTTTGGCATATTTGCGTGCTAGAGCCTCAATATCGTGATGGGGATTTAAACCAAGTTCCAATTATCCTGCCGCTTCCAGTTCTGGCGCCCATTCTCCCATAGAGGCTAAACCATTCATCTTGGCTCTGTGGTTGAACGCCTTTTGTGCCGCATCATAATTGGCACTCTCCCCGTTCCAAGTAAAGAGGGCAGATTGCTGAAGCGCGCGACCATAAGAATAGGTCAGATTCCAAGGGAAACCACCGATTTGGTTCATGGCATTGAGATGCTCAGTCGCAATTTCATTGCTCTGCCCGCCCGATAAAAATGCAATTCCGGGGACCATGGACGGCACACATTCTTTAAGAACTTCGACCGTGCGTTCCGCCACTTCTTCGACAGATGGCTGAGTTGGGCAGCGTTTGCCTGCAACAACCATATTGGGCTTTAGAATGGTGCCTTCCAATTTCACGCCTTGCTCATATAGGTCGGCATAAAGCGTCTTGAGTACATTCTCGGTCACGTCGTGACAGGCTTGAATGCCGTGATATCCCCCCATGAGGACTTCCGGCTCAACAATTGGCACGATGTTAGCTTCCTGACACAGGGCTGCATAACGGGCGAGGGCGTGTGTATTGGCTTTGATCGCGCCCCAGCTTGGGGTGACACCATCGGATGTATCTGGATTGGAAATCTCGATGACCGCGCGCCATTTGGCAAAGCGGGCCCCCAGTTCATAATATTCTTTCAAGCGGTCACGCAGGCCGTCTAGGCCCTCGGTAATGGTTTCACCGGGTCTTCCGGCTAGTGGCTTGGCCCCCATATCCACTTTAATGCCAGGGATGGCATCTTGGCTGGTGATCACATCAACAAGCGGCGTGCCATCAGCGGCTTTCTGGCGAATGGTTTCATCATAAAGGATGACGCCTGAAATATGGTTTTTCATAGCATATTCCGCGCGGAACAGCATTTCGCGCCAGTCGCGGCGTTTGTCTTCTGTTGACTCTGTATTGATTGTGTCAAAGCGTTTTTTGATTGTGCCAGTGGATTCGTCAGCGGCGAGGAGGCCTTGACCGGGCGTTACCATTTTAACGGCGACTTTATTGAGTTGGTCGAGATTCATGATCTTCCCCTTATTTGCGTAAGATTTCGACACCGGGCAGGGCTTTACCTTCCATCCATTCAAGGAAGGCGCCTCCGGCAGTTGAGATAAATGTGAAATTGTCGGCGGCCCCTGCATGCTTAAGTGCGGCGACTGTGTCACCGCCGCCTGCAACAGCGATGAGGCCATGTTCTTTGGCGCGTTTTCCGGCGTAAACAGCAGCTTCAACGGTCGATGTATCAAAGGGTGCCAGTTCAAACGCGCCTAATGGGCCGTTCCAAATCAGTGTTTTCGCCCGGTCTATGGCATCCAGTAGTCCATTGACGGTTTCCGGACCGGCATCCAGAATCATTTCGTCGGCTGCGACTTCGTCCAGGCCGCAAACCCGGTGCGGTGCATGTGCTGCAAAGTCTTTGGCAGCCACAACGTCAATGGGCAGCAGAATGCGGCAGTTTTCTTTGGCGGCCGTTTTCATAATGTCTTTGGCTGTGTCTTTTAGGTCATGTTCGCAAAGAGACTTGCCAACATCATAGCCTTGGGCGGCCAGGAATGTATTCGCCATGCCGCCGCCAATGGCGAGCATATCGAGTTTTTTGACCAGGTTTGAGAGCAGATCGATCTTGGTCGAAACTTTCGCGCCGCCCACAACACCCAGAACAGGAGTTTTAGGGTTTTCCAACGCTTGCGCTAGATGATCGAGCTCACGCTCCATGGAAAGACCCGCAAAAGCAGGCATGAATTCAGCCAGACCGGCGCTAGAGACATGGTTGCGGTGGGACGCGGAGAACGCATCTTGAATATAAATATCCCCCAGCGATGCCCACATTTTCGCCAGATCTTGGTCGCCCTTGGTTTCACCGCTGTGAAAGCGGGTGTTTTCAACAAGGGTTACATTCTCGGTAATCGACATGGCATCCGCACCATCCGTAAATCCTACAGCTTCATTTAGAAGGCCAGAGAGAACGGGTAAGAGGAAATCCAGTGATAGCTCGGGCTTTACTTCGCCCTTGGGGCGCCCAAAATGTGACAAGAGGACGACTTTACCGCCAGCCTCTCGGATGGCCCGGATTGTTGGCAGAGCCGCTTGTATGCGCGTATCATCTGAAATAGCCCCGTCACTGGACCGTGGCACATTGAAGTCCACTCGGATCAGCGCGGTTTTACCGTTTAGGTCTGCGTCCTCTAGACGTCGGAAATGCATATTTTAACCTTTTAGATTATTCGCCATAACACGGGCCACATCGATCATGCGATTGGCGAAACCCCACTCATTGTCATACCAAGCAATGACTTTGACCAGATCGCCGTCCAAAACCTTGGTGAGGGGCGCGGCAAAGATAGAAGAATGCGGGTCGTGATTTAGATCTGATGAAACGAGAGGCTCTTCCGTATAGGCTAGAACGCCTTTTAATATTCCGTCTGCTGCGGCTTTAACAGCGGCGTTTAGGTCTGCGGCGGTTGTGGCAACTTCCGGTTGGAACGCAAGGTCGACCATAGAAACATTTGCGGTTGGAACGCGAACGGCAGAGCCTGAGAGTTTACCCAGAAGCTCTGGAATTACCAAACCGACCGCCTTCGCGGCACCGGTTGATGTCGGGATCATATTCCGACCCGCGGCCCGGGCCCGGTAGAGGTCCTTGTGCGAATTATCCAAGATACGTTGGTCTTGCGTATAAGCATGGACTGTCGTCATAAACCCGCGGCGAATCCCAACGGATTCCAGCAAGACATGAGCCAAGGGGGCAAGACAGTTAGTGGTACAGGACGCGCACGACACAACCAGATCATCTTTCGTCAGGTTCTGATGATTGACGCCGTAAACGATGGTTTTATCTACGCCGTCGCCCGGGGCCGAAATCAGAACACTTTTGGCGCCGGCATCCATATGCGGCATGACCTTTTCTTTGGTGCGAAAGACGCCGGAACACTCCATAACCACATCAACATCGAGTGCTCCCCAATCGGCCTCTGATGGGTCGCGGAAATGAGTCATACGAACTTTGCCGCGGCCATATTCGATAAAGCCGTCGCCAACTTTAACCTCGGGCGCAAACCGTCCGTGAACACTGTCGTAACGTAGGAGATGGGCGGAGGTTTCGATTTTGCCGGGGCTGTTGATGGCCACGACTTCCATGTCCTGAATGCCATATTCACAGATAGCGCGCGCAACGAGCCGACCAATACGACCAAATCCGTTGATGCCGATTTTAATTGTCATGGCTTATTCACCTGTTTGTTTGGGAATAGATATACAATTGAAAGCTTAAAAATCTTTTTGCGAATGACTGAAAAAATCATGTTTTTTTGCTTCGCGCAGGCCATGGCGAAGCCGTGCTCCTTAGTCAACAAGTTATGTCTTGTTGTTAGGCATAAAAACAGTGTAATCTAGAGAAAATGCGATTTGATCGGGGATTTATATGAGTGACAGCGCTGACATGAAAGAGGCCGCTGACAAACTAAATAGAGCGCTCGCCAACTTAGAGGCTGCCCTAGACCCGATGGTAGCTGATCTGGCTCGGCTGAGAAAGGTCGAGAGCGAATCAGAAAATTTCGTTGAGGACCGGGCTAAGCTTGCCCAACAACTTGATAATGCCAAAGCCAGAGAGGCCAGCTACAATGATCGCGAGGCAGAATTTCAGCGCCTGGCCGATGAAACCACGGGCGAACTCGATAAGGTAATTGCCAAAGTACAAAGTGTTCTGGAGCGCGACTAATGGCTAAAGTCAACATCACAGTGAATGGCCGTCGATATGCATTGGGTTGCGATGATGGCGAAGAGGACCGCTTAATGGTTCTCGGGCAAAAGCTGGACACCCGGATTAAAGACCTTGCCAATCAATTCGGACAAATAGGGGATCTGCGTTTGTTGGTTATGGCGGGGATTACCATGATGGATGAGCTCGAGGATACAGATAGTCTGGTTGAGCAGAAGGCCGAACGTCTCGCTGCAGATGTTCGCAAAGCCAGCGAAGACGCTGTTAGCGCGGCCCGACGCCAACAGGGGCAAGCCGCCGGAAGTCTGGCCGAAGCGGCTGAACGTATCGAACGATTGGCAGAGAAGCTTTCCGGGGCGTAGACGCTATTTCCGGAAGGCCTTTTTGATAAAGACAGGCCGTTTCAACAATTGCTCTTCCATGAGCTGGAAAGCGGGCGGTTGTTCGGCCGCTTCACCTTTTTTGAACAGCGGGCGCTTTTGAATGCGGTAAGCGATATCTAGCCCCTTTGTCACTCTGCCAAATACAGCATAGCCTTGACCGTCCGGATTGCGGGCGCCCCCATGGTTGAGCATTTGATTATCGTCAAGATTGATAAAGAAGAACGCGGCTGAACCTGTTCCGACCTCACCGCGGGCCAAGGCGACAGAGCCTACGATATTGGAAAAACCAGTATCTTTGGTGGACTCGTGCTCTACGAGCGTGAGGTCGACCAGATCAAGGCGGCCGCCCTGAACAATCGACATGCCCATTTTCTGATTGTCATTTTTCGCTGTCACGACCCGGTAAAAACCTTGGTCATTATAGAGACCCTTATCGACATAGTAGAGAAAATCCGCGCTCGAACGCGGGGCTTTCTCGGGGTAAACTTCCATATGGATTTGCCCCAAATCGGTATCGAGAACGACTTCGATGGGCAGACCGGTATCCAAAAATTCGGGACCGGATGATGGGTAGGTCTCACCCCCGCCACAACCGACAAGAAGGGCAAATGCACCTATGGCAAACAATCGTCTCATTTTTGACCGTTTTGCAGACGCAAAATGCCTTCCGTCAGCACAGCCGCAATGACGGCGGTCATCAGACTGACGACCGGATTACGGATCGTGAAAATGGCCAATACACCAACGACGCTGCCAATGATCAGCGACATGGACTGGAAACTGATATTCATAAAGCGAATCTCGAGACTGTTACGAGGACTTAAGTTCTACGTCCCAGTACAG
>CALDSY010000023.1 GCA_937924355.1 uncultured Caulobacterales bacterium | reverse complement strand
TGCTCTGACCAATAGCGTTGCAAGGTCAGGATCAAGTCCTGAAATGAAAGCGGATTATCCGATGATTTTGACATGATTGCGTCCGGCACTGTTTGCGGCGCAACCTATAAGGATGTTTGCGAAATTCAACCCTAATTCAATGGGCTAGTCGCGATAGATTTCAGGGCCTAACTCTGCCTGTTCTAATGCGGCGATGGCGTCTTCGTATTCTTCGTCGACCACCAGAACACGCTGAGGTATGACGCCTATGGAGCCATCTAGGAGGCTTTGCTGCTGATCAAAAACGAAAGAGAGTATGCCTTCCGACTTTAATACGGCCTGGGCAAAACTAATGGTGACCGGATTTGTTGTGGCGATAACGATCCGCATATATCTCCTGACTGTCGCCACCTGCGGCGACATCACGCCCCAAAAGGGCTTGCCCTTATTATATGAGGGTTTATTTATAAAATTCAATAAACACGGAAAATCGCGTGAATGCACCGGCGCACATAGAAAAAAGCGACAAAAAGCCTAACCCGGCAGAACGCCTAATGGTCATGGCGGACGCAGATATGCAAGCCGTCAACGCCATCATCAAAGAGCGCATGCAAAGTCCTGTGGGTATGATCCCGGACTTGGCCGAGCATCTTGTCGATGCTGGCGGGAAACGATTACGACCGCTTTTGACCCTTGCCTGCGGACATTTATGCGGCGGTGTTACAGGCGCTCACCACAAACTTTCAGCCGCTGTTGAGTTTATCCACAGCGCCACTCTCTTGCATGACGATGTCATTGACGAGAGCGATCTGCGCCGTGGCCGAAAGGTGGCCAACCGTATCTGGGGAAATTCGGCCAGTATTCTGGTGGGCGACTTTCTCTTTGCCCGCGCCTTTAATCTGATGGTTGAAACAGGATCATTAGAAGCCCTGGATATTCTTTCCAGCGCGTCATCGATTATCGCCGAAGGAGAAGTTCACCAATTGGCAGCTCTTCGCGACATCCATGTGACCGAACAATCCTATCTTGAAATCGTCGGGGCCAAGACGGCCGCCCTGTTTGCGGCCGCCTGTGAAGTTGCGCCGGTTATTTCTGAACGCTCTGTTGCTGACCGGCAGGCCCTCAAGGCCTATGGACAAAATCTGGGTCTTGCTTTTCAGCTCGTGGATGATGCGCTGGATTATGGCGGCCTGGAATCGGCGCTGGGTAAATCCGTTGGCGATGATTTTCGCGAAGGTAAAGTTACATTACCTGTGATCCGGGCCCTGGAAAAAGCCGACACGGCTGAGCGCGAGTTCTGGCACAGAGTCATTTTTGAGAATCACCAAACCGATACAGATCTGGAACAGGCGGTGTCACGCCTACGTAAATCCGGCGCCCTGCAGGCAACTTTGGACATGGCCCGCGTTTATGCGGAGAAAGCCGTTTCTGCTCTGGACCGCTTTGAGGATAGCGAGTGGAAATCGACGCTTGAGGATTTGTCTGATTTTGTTGTTTCGCGGGTTAACTAAAGCGCCGACTTACCAGCAAGTAAATCCCGCCTAAAAGCGCTGCCGGAAAGAGCGGGAAATTCAGCAAATGGTAAAGCCCCTTATCGACCATTTTAAAGGCGTATAACCCTAATAAAACCGCCGTTCCGCCATAGAAAAATGCAACTAAAGTATGGCTATAACCCCGCGCTGTCATACGCTGATAGAGATGGCACCGATGCGCCTGCATAAGTTTTTCCCCGCGCCGGGCCCTTGCGGTCATCGTCAAGAAAGCATCCACAAGAAACGGCAGAATCAGAATGGGTCCCACGTAAATGGGGTCACCTTTTTGCGATCCGTCACTGATCCAGAGCACACAAACCGCAAATACAAACCCGATTGTCAAGGCACCCACATCCCCAGAGAATATCGCCGCCTTGTGCCGAAAATTAAAGAAGGCTAATCCGACTATGGCTGAGGTCAGAGTCACCATCATAACAAAGGGCTCGATGACCTCCATCGTAATCCCGATAAGCGCCAGAAAGAAACTTGCGACCCCCATGACGACCAGCATCAGCCCGTTGATTCCATCCATGAAATTGACCACATTCATGACGCCAAAAATCCAGATGACTGGCAAAGCCCAACCAAGCCAAGTAGGGATTGCGATCAATTTTCCGCCAAAGGGCAAAAAGGATAGCGGCCCCAAAACCTGAACCGCTGCGACGGCGACCACAAGCATAAAGAAAAGTTTGAATAAAGCGGCTAGGTCAAGAATGTCGTCCATAAGACCCAAAAACCCAATGGCAAAAACTAATGACAGGATTTGAGCATACGTCGCCGTAAGAGGGAAAAATCCGGACGCACTGGCAAAGAGAAAAGACGCCATGCCCATGGCTGCAATGATGGCCACTCCGCCGCTGGTCGGCGTCACGCTGGCGTGGCTGGAGCGATGATTTGGCGAATCCCCGACCCCCGCTAAAACCATCAGGCCGCTCACCACCACAGAAATTAGAAATCCCAGACCAAGAAACAGAGGCACACTCATAGACTGTTTCCTAACATGACGGGTTGCACCCACCAATCAGAATATCGAGACTGTATGGCGTCCGCCAATTTCTCGGCATGGCGGCGGCTCGGCGTCAACGCAAAACAGGTCGCGCCGGACCCAGACATACGTGCTGGATAATCACCAAGGGCCGCAAGACAGGTTGTGATGTCAGGATTGACCTGCTCGGCGACAGATTGAAGATCATTGCGGCTACCGGCAAATCTTTCTAACAGGTCGCCGCTGGCTTGTGGTGCAATACCCGATGGGTGCATTTTATCAAAGGCTCGAAACACAGCAGCCGTAGATACGGGGGAACCGGGATTAACCAGTACGGCGGCGATCGTCTGGGCTTGCTCTGGGAACGCAGAAATGATCTCCCCTGTGCCGGACATGACGCAAGTTCGGGAGAAAAAACAGACCGGGACATCGGCGCCTAGTTTACCGGCGATCCAAAACCACGTTTCCGCGGGAATACCCAAATAGTTTTGCATAAGCCGCAAGGCCGCGGCAGCATCTGCACTTCCGCCGCCAATGCCTGACGCAACTGGCAGGTTTTTAATGAGATGAAACTTCAAGGGCGGGATATCCCCGGCTTTGGCAACCTCGGCATAGGCTCTCAAAATCAGATTATCAGCGCCCGTTTCCAAGCCTTTTGAGAATGGCCCTGAAATTTCCAGCGATGCTACATCCGCGCGTTCACAGGATAGCTCA
>CALDSY010000022.1 GCA_937924355.1 uncultured Caulobacterales bacterium | reverse complement strand
CCCCGAAGTTCATCCAAAGAAATGTGAGAAGATGGCGCGCTCAACCCCGTTTCATCCAGCATTGATTTTAAGTCAGCGATTTCCAATTTCTGGAAATTCCCGCCATTAAGCTCAACATAATCATAGCCGGCGTTTTGGATCATTTTGAACATAGCCATCGGGTCTTGTTCAAACAAAAAACGGAGCGTATAAGTCTGAATTCCAACTTTAGAAATGCTTCGTTTTGCCTGAGCACCGCCGCCAGAACATCCCGTCGACGCCAATGCCAAACCCGCCATACTAGTTAATCCAAATTGTCGCCTGTTCATCTTTATTCCCTTTTTAAACCCTAGTCTAAACTCTATCAAATTAATTAAATTTATCAAAGGGTTGCTAGAGCAATTTAACAACTGCTATCCCCAAGACATGGGACGGATATTCTATCGATGAAGATCAACAAGATTTGCATATTGGGCGGAGGTACGGCCGGCTGGATGACAGCCGCTGGACTTGCTCGAAAATTCGAAAACACAGATATGGAAATCACGCTTGTTGAGTCCGAGCAAATCGGAACAGTCGGCGTCGGGGAAGCGACCCTGCCCCATATACGTTTTTTCAACAATACACTTGGCATTGACGAAGCAGAATTTATGCGGGCGACCAAAGCCACATTTAAATTGGGTATCGAATTTTGTGATTGGGGCCGGGTCGGCGATCGTTACATTCATCCCTTTGGTGACTATGGCCAAGCAATAAATCACGTTCCGTTTTATCACTATTGGAACAAGTCCCGATTATACCGGAACACGTCACGCCTCGATGATTATTCCTATCCTATTATCGCAGCGGAAATGGGGCGCTTTAGATTTCCTGATAAGGATCATACAAAAATAGAATCGACTTTTGGTTATGCCTATCAATTCGACTCCAGCCTTTATGCGCGCTTTTTACGTAGCTATGGCGAAGACAAAGGCGTTACCCGTATTGAAGGAAAAGTAACGGACATTCAGACTGATCCGGAAAATGGCCATATCACATCATTAAGGACCGAATCCGGCTGCGTAATAAATGCAGAGCTTTTTATCGATTGTTCTGGGTTTCGCGGATTGCTGATCGAACAGACATTGAAATCCGGCTATGAAGATTGGTCTAAATGGCTCCCTTGCAACCGGGCGATCGCCATTCCGACAGCATCCGCCGGAAAACTTATGCCGTTCACAAGAGCAACAGCTCGAAAAGCAGGATGGCAATGGCGGATACCGCTGCAACATCGCACTGGTAATGGGATCGTCTATTGGAATGAGTATATATCGGATGACGAAGCCCGCCATGTTTTGACCACGCATTTGGACGGAGAGCCCCTCGCTGACCCCAATCAGCTCTATTTCCTGACCGGCAAACGCAATTTATTTTGGAATAAAAATGTTGTCGCTATTGGGCTATCAGCGGGGTTTTTGGAGCCCCTAGAGTCAACTTCCATTTATCTTATACAGGAAGGCATTACAGCTTTACTTGAACTATTCCCGGACAATCAATTCCGTGCCTCGGATGCCAGCGAATATAATGCGAAAATGGATCTGTATTTTGAAAGGGTTAGGGACTTTCTCCTTCTTCATTATGTGGCGACAGAACGCGACGATAGCCCGATGTGGAATTACTTTCGCAACATGAAACTCCCCCTTTCATTAGAGGAAAAAATTAAAGCTTGGCAGACCCGTGGTCATATCATCGAATATGAATTCGGAGCATTCCTACCGCCGAGCTGGGTCGCGGTCATGGTCGGACAAAGACTGTTACCATTACGCTATGATCGTCGGGTCGACCTACTCAGTCAGGATGAACTCACCGCTCAATTAGAGGCTATGCGCTTGGAGGTGTTAAGCGCCGCCACAGATACGACGGGCCATGCCGCGTTTTTGCAATCTTTTGGCGCGGCCATTCCAATGGATGGCAAAGGATGAGCGCGCCTATAAAATCGGTTTTGGTTTGTGGATCTGGACTTGCCTATGAAATGACGCTCGCGGCGCTATCTTTAAACTTACCCGGCGATATTCAAATCACAGCTTTACAGCTGGGAGGACTTGTCAACAGAGACAGTTTCTACGGACATTTAACAGCGCCCTCTGCTTATAACTTCTTTTTGTCATTAGGGCTTGATGAACCCAATCTCATATTAAATTCGCAAACCAATTTCTCTTTTGGAACCGCTTATGAAAGCTGGGCCGGTCATCTGAACTGGACGCAATGCTTTCATCAACCTTTTCCGGTTTGGGACAATATCGCGATGCACCAATATGCCGTGCACATGAAAGCACCTTTCTCGGCATTTTTGATCAATAGCGTTGCTGGGCTAAATGGCCGCTTCGCACACCCGCCGCATGATAAAAACAATCCACTGTCCAGGGCAGAGTATGGTTATGTTTTTGACCCCGATGATATTACCGCCTTACTACGTTCTGCAACAACGTCGGCGAGACTTGTTCGTCAATCCGGCGTTTTTTCAAAGCTGCTGTCAAAAAACGGAACTCACTATTCATTAGAACTTGATGATGGCACCTTAATCGAAACAGACTTTATTGTTGATTGCTCTGGATATGACAGCCCGCTAAGCGAGAATTTCGAGCTTGGCGCAACCCGAATTGCCAAGACGAACAAGGAAGCCGTAACGCCTGGTATTTCCCTTAAACATATTAAAGCCAATCCAATGGGATGGGAGTCTGTCGTTCGCCTGCAGCGCGAAAACCTTCATCTTTCAGTTGGCCTCGAGGGATCAATATCTGACCCAGATTATGTAGTTGGAATAGGCAGGAAGCTGTCACCTTGGAAGTCCAACTATCTGGCCCTCGGACATGCAGCTTGCGTTGTGGAGCCGTTGACCCCCGCCCCGATGATGCTGTTACAGCGTGATATAGAACGCCTGCTCAGTCTCTTTCCGGTTTCCAGCGATATGACGGTAGAGGCCAAAGAATATAACCGGCTCTCTGGTAATGACCTTGAGCATTGCCAATTGTTTCAAAGATCCATGTTTGAAATCAAGAATGCCCCTAAATCTGCCTATTGGAACCAGGTTACAAATACACCCGCACCTAAAAAATTGGAGCGAAAAATCGAACAGTTTCTAAGCCGGGGTTACGTGACCATGTATGACCTTGAACCCTTCCATGCAGAAGACTGGATAATTCAGCATTTTGGACTGGGCCGCCAGCCGGAGCGCTACGATATCTATTTGGATCAGCTTTCGGAAAAGCAGATTAGTCAACGTTTGGGACAACTTAGCGCGAATATCAATTCCATGGTGCAAAAGATGCCTCCGGGTGATAGATATGTTCAGAATTTTCGTCGTTATTTAGAGAAAAAACATGGCGTCTAGCCAAGGAAAAAAAATACGGTCCATAGTAGTCCTGGGCGGCGGGTCTGCCGGATGGATGACCGCTGCCACATTGTCTCGAATGTTGAAGCCAGAAGACGTCAAAGTCACGTTGATAGAGTCCGAACAAATCGGAACTGTAGGTGTGGGCGAAGCCACGATTCCCGACATAATCAATTTCAATGCAATGCTGGGCATCGACGAGCGCGAATTCATGGCCGCCACGAATGCCACATTCAAATTAGGGATCGAATTTAACAATTGGGGTAAACGGGGTGATAGCTATATGCACCCATTTGGATTGCAGGGCGCGGATATGATGGGAATCGATTTCCATCAGTTCTGGCTTTATTCCCACCAACAAGGCAATTCCAAACCCATATGGAAATACAGCATCAGCGCCGAAGCGGCCTATGACAATAAATTCGTTTTACCCGTTAATGACAACCGTTCCGTTGTGTCCCAAATTCGCTACGCCTATCATTTTGACGCAACGCTTTATGCCCGTTTTTTGCGTAAATATGCAGAAGAACGCGGCGTCGTCCGCGTCGAAGGAAAGGTCGTAGACGTCGGCCAAAATGACCAGACAGGCTATATCGAAACGTTAAAACTCGGATCTGGCGAGGAAATAGAAGGCGACTTTTTTTTCGATTGCACCGGTTTTCGTGCCATGTTGATGGGCAAAACATTGGGCGTAAAATTTGATGATTGGGGTCATTGGCTCCCGTGTAATGCGGCACAGACAGCCGCCTGTAAGGATACCGGTCCGCTGAAACCCTACACGGTCGCCACAGCCAAAGATGCCGGATGGCAATGGCGTATTCCTACACAGACCCGGGTCGGGAACGGTCACATTTATTCCCAGAACTTTATGTCGGATGATGAGGCCGTCGACATTTTGGTCAAAGATATGGAAAACAAACCCATGAACGACCCACGGCTCATTCGTTTTCGAACCGGTTGCCAGAAATCATTCTGGGAAAAAAATTGTATCGCGGTTGGCTTGTCGGCAGGCTTCTTGGAACCCCTGGAGTCGACCTCCCTTTATCTCATTCAAGTTGGCATCAGCCGGTTTATCGCCCTTTACCCCGATGGAAATTTGTCATCCGTAGTCCGCGAAGAATATAACCGGCAAATCCGACAGCTTTTCGTACAAGTAAGGGACTTTATCATCCTACATTACAAAGCCACGCAGAGAACCGACACTGAATTCTGGGAATATTGTCGGAATATGTCTGTTCCGGACAGTTTAAAGGACAAAATGGATTTGTTTCGCGCAGGTGGGCGGGTTTTTCGCTATGAAGATGACCTGTTTGGTAAAACGAGTTGGATCGCTGTTCTTCTTGGACAAAATGTTTTTCCCGAGGTTGTTGATCCAATTGTATCGGACCTGCCGATTGCTCAGGTCGAGCGAAGTTTGGCATCTATGACGAAATCAATCGGTGACGCCGTCTTGAAAATGCCAACCCATAAAGAATTTATTGGGCAATACTGCCCTTCCCCAATGGCCAAAGCGTAAAAGAACTTACCTATGTTGCACGAAGACAATATCAAAAACATCGTCATCATTGGGGGCGGAACAGCCGGGTGGATGACAGCTGCGGGCATGGCTCGATTGTTGAATCATCCGGACATGAATATCCGTCTGATCGAGTCAGAAGCGATTGGGACCGTTGGTGTCGGCGAAGCCACAATCCCGCACTTAAAACTCTTTAATAATCTTCTCGGTCTCAATGAAAATGATTTTGTTCGCCGGACAAATGCCACATTTAAACTCGGCATCGAGTTCATTGATTGGGACAGGCTTGGGCATAGCTATATCCATCCCTTTGCTGCTTACGGCGTCCCCATGGAAGGCTTGCGCTTTCACCAATACTGGCTTCGCCACCAAAGTATGGGAAACACCCATTCTATCGATGATTATAATCTCGCGATTCTAGCGGCCCGAGCCGGGCGTTTCCAACGGCCGAAGGCCATCCAGAATTCTCCGCTCAGCAATATCGAATATGCCTTCCATTTTGATGCTGGCCTCTATGCCAGGTTCATGCGGGACTTTGCCGAGCGCGCTGGTGTGCAACGCACTGAAGGAAAAGTCGACAAGGTCAATCAAAAGCCGGAAAATGGTTTTGTTGAAAGTGTAACGCTTGAAAACGGAGAAACAATCGAAGGGGAGCTGTTTATTGACTGCTCTGGGTTTCGAGGACTCTTGATCGAGCAGGCATTAAAAACCGGATATGATGACTGGTCCGATGTTCTTCCCTGCAATTCCGCGGTTGCCGTTGGCAGTGAGAAGGTCGCCGATCCAATTCCATATACCAAATCCACAGCAAAAACTGCCGGTTGGCAATGGAGAATTCCATTACAATCCCGAACAGGAAATGGTCATGTTTTCTGCAGGGACTATATGAGTGATGATGAAGCTGCGGCAATTCTGCTTGATGGTTTAGACAGCCCGGCAATTGGCGATCCACGTTTCTTGCGCTTTACAACGGGAATTCGCAAAAAAGTCTGGAATAAGAATGTCATCGCTATTGGCTTATCCGCCGGCTTTATGGAACCACTTGAATCAACGTCGATACATTTGATCCAGACCGCCATTGCGCGCCTAATGACCAATTTCCCTGACAAATATATGAACCAGGCAGATATTGACTATTTTAATCAGCGAACGCTTCTGGAATATGAACAAGTCCGCGACTTCCTGATTTTGCATTACTGCGTCACAGAACGCGACGACTCTGAATTCTGGAATTACTGCCGGACGATGAAAATTCCTGACACACTCAAACAACGCATAGATATCTATAATGAGAATGCGCGCCTTTACCGGCATGACAATGAATTGTTTGG
>CALDSY010000021.1 GCA_937924355.1 uncultured Caulobacterales bacterium | reverse complement strand
ATTGTTGTCGTAAAAAACGGCGCTGTTATTGCCGAACGTTACGCCGAAGGCATTGGCCCGGACACGCCGCTAAAAGGCTGGTCAATGAACAAGACCATCACGGGGCTGTTGATCGGGATTTTAATTGATCGCGGGGACCTGCGTCTGGATGGACCGGCGCCCGTCGAAGAATGGTCTGGTGAGGAGGATCCGCGCCGGGCCATTTCCATTCGTCATCTCATGCAGATGCGCTCGGGTTTGGATTTTGATGAGAGTTATAATTCTATGACCAGTGATGCGATAAAAATGCTGTTCCTTGAGCCTTCTGCCTCTCGTTATGCGGCGCAATCCAAACTGGCCCATGAGCCCGGAACCCATTGGTATTATTCCAGTGGTACCAGCAATATTCTGGCATCTATTGTACGAGACAAAGCCGCGGCTCGAGAGACGGGCATCACAGATTTTATCTGGGATGAACTTCTAACACCTGCCGGTGTGACGACGGCCTATTTGGAGCTGGATCAAGGCGGAGATTTTGTTGGATCTTCCTATGGGTATATAGGCGCCCATGATTGGGCCCGGCTCGGTTTGCTGATGATGCGCAAAGGGCAGGGACCCGACGGCGCTCAAATAATCACGCCGGAATGGATCCAGTTTATGACCGAACCCAACGGCGTTTCAAACGGGGTTTACGGAGGTCAGACCTGGCTCAATGCGGGCGCAGAGATGGGGGCCGATTGGACCTACAAAGATGTGCCATCTGATATGTTTTATATGTCAGGCCATGACGGACAGTTTGTCGTGGTCATTCCATCCCGTGATCTGGTGGTCGTGCGCCTTGGAGACTCTATGTACCAAAACACCAATCGACATTTGGGCCAATTGCTCCGAAAAATTCTGTCGGAACTGGAATAAAAAAAGGCCGGCGGGGGCCGGCCTTTAGGGGAGGGGATAACTTAACCCGGCGGCAATGCCGTCACATCGATCGGGGCCGTCATCGAATAATTATTGTTTCGGGCCGTGGTCTGGAACCAGTATTCTTCGGACGACAAATAATCGGCTGTTGGAGCAAAGAATCTCAACTGGTTGAGTATCTGAATATCACCGCCATCGCGATCAGCGATGTTCCATTTTGTTTCGCGCTGCAGGACACAGTTCGCGTCTACATCTGGGTCGCAGCCAGGCTGGAAAGTCGTGCTGTGGCGGTAGTGGGAAATGACGATTTCACCATCCGCTGTTAGCTCCCACTTCGCCGGGCGTACACTCACATCCGTCTGTTCCAGAACGCCATCTCCATCGAAATCATAGACGGTGACCACGTCAGCAACATTGTCGGCTTTTAGCTCATTCCAGAACAGCCCTTGATTACCGAGCCCAAACTGGAAGGTATAAAACCCCATGGCATCTGCTTCGCTTGCCGGTGCCGCAGACATATCACGTCCGGCGAAGACACCGTTGTGAATGCCGTTATTAATACCATTGCCAAACGCAATATTGGTTGTGACGTTCTCACTGATCTTGGAAAAGGTCAGATCAAGCGGTTCGACTGTTCCGGAACGGTTACTGTCAAAACTGATTTTTAGGGTTTTGGCGTCGGCCATTTCCCAGGTGCCATTGCTGAATAAATCACTGCCGAATTCGGATGTCACTGTCCCGCTATTGGCGGTTCCTGTACGAGAAAGAGTCAGATAATCGGCATTATAATGAAATTGTCGATCGCCAAAAACGGTTGGCGGGCCAGTCACAATCGGATTGAAACTGTCTTTGAAAAATGACATCAAAATTTGCTTCTCACTCTCCGAACCGAACAGGCCGTCAATATCAAAGTCCAAATACTCATTCTGATTGATATATTTGAACTGGAAGGTTGAGGATCTATCCTCAGACGCCAATCCAGGATTGTCCGGATAGGAAAGAGTGATCGTTTGTGTCCGCTCATAAATCACGCCGACGGGCAGATCCAGGATCGGCGTCAAGGTGACCTGCGAAGTCGTGTATAGTGCACGGACTTGTTGGTAATCTCCACCGCCTAAATCTACATACGGAAAGGATTCCTGCTCAGACAGCGGCGCGCCGCTAACGCCTTCGACGGTGATCACACCATCGGCGTCTTGAGACCAGCTAGCTTCGGCGTCAGCCCCGCCAGAAGAATAATAGCCGGTGCCACCGGAATTCATGGTCAAGCGGTCCACGACATATCCGGCGCTGGTACTGGCTGTCAGGATATGGGGAAATGACGCCGGTGCGGCGCCGGAAAACTTGGTGATATCCGGATCCTCCAACAGACTGGCCCGGGCAGCCGTGAATGTATCTGGGTTGAGCGAATTAAGGGACGCGATGAACTGCGAAGACCCAATTCGGTCAAGTGTAAACGCCAAGGTATCTTCATACTGTTCGGGCAGTCCCAAATCTGTATTTGATTTGGCTGTCGTCGTCGCGGCTGTGTTATTTTCGCTGATAATTTTTATGGCTGTGGCCAGAGAAATCGCGTCAATGGCATCAACATTTGTAATCGCGGCCTCAACATCCGCCTGTGTGAGAATAGCGTCGTTTTCCTGCAACATCAAACCGTGAAAAGCCGTGCTAAGAGGTGTAAGGTTCACCCCGATATTGTCCTGGGCGTCTAGAATATTGTCACCTTCAGATTGTTCCCATAGCTGACCAATTGGAACCGGAATATTTGCAAACACAATTTCCGGGTCATCCGTTGCAATCGATTTCAAAACCAATAGGTCATTGGCGGCATCTTCGTCAGCTTCAATCCGTAGGCTGTACAAACCGGCCGAGTCACTTGTGACAGTGGATTCGCCGCCGCCCAAACTCACTTCGATATCCGAAGGAATGCCCATACCATTGGTGACCATGCCTTTCATTTCGAAATCAATCTCGTTCACTGGCATAACTGTGATCGTCGCTGTGTCCGTTGCTACGGCGCCGTCATCATCCCGTACAGTCACCTTGAAAACCAGATTTTCTGGAGCCTTTGCGACCGGTGCCGCAAAAGAGATTGTATCCGTTGTGGAGCCGGAAAAATCTACGGATGTTCCGGATGTTTGCGTCCACTCAAAACTCACAATGGAGCCATCTTGATCGGATGCTGTTGCGCTGATCGTCGCTGACAGTTTTTCGTCGACAGCCCCATCGCCGCTGGTCGAAACCGACGGACCCAAATTTAAAGGCGGCGCGACAGATGAACTTTCATCATCGCCACCACAGCCTGTCAAAACCAATGCCCCCGCCAGAACCGGCAGGACTCTCATAGAATTAAATACGTTGAATTTCATTTTGCGCCTCCGTTGAAATCTCATTCATTATGGAGGTGCTTTGATACCCGTCTGTGACTTTGATCACATTCTAGTCAAATTGGGCCGTGACATAGGTCACAGTTTCAACGAATTCATAACGGATTAACCTTAAAGCCTGAAATAAAATAAAAAGGAGTCTTTACAGATGGCGATTGTTGAGCTTGCAAAATTTACCCCTTGGCAGTCCCGGCCCGTGGCGGATCCAAGACGGGCGAGTCCAGCGCAGTTTATGGATGGCCTGTCAGAAATCCTGTCACAGCAAGGACCTATGCAGGCAATTCATCTGTTTCAGACCTATGCCAAAGCAGGTGGTCTGTTGAAAATTACGGCGCCGGTTCGCGCTCGCTTCGAGCGGGTCATTCAAGATGCCGCAAAATCCGGAGCGGTCATTATCGAAAAAGAGAATGATAGCGAAGTCGAGGATGACACGGACCCGCGTTGCTGGATCGTCAGACTTGCGGGCCAGGAACGGGTCATACTGCGAACGCTAGGCGATCGAAGCTTTGCTGAAATCCCCCTATCTGAACTGGCCGCCTTTGTGCTTGAGCTACGGTGTCAGGATGAGTTCATGGGTAAAGAAGACATCGCCCGGTCCATACTATCTCATTATGGACTGCAAAAACTGACGGCCCTGGTGCAACGCCGGCTAGACAGGGTGTTTGCCGAATATTTTTGATCACTGTAAATGTGATTTGGCAATATGGATCAAAATTTGTAGATTATACCCGACAAAAGGATTTTACGAATGAATGGTATTTCCAAATCCATTGCAATGGTTTTGCTGGGGGTCTCGGTGTCTGGGCTGGCTCATTCCCAGGACCCAACCAATATTCCATCACAGCCGCAAGGCGATCAACCTATTGAGAAACCGCAATTGCGCTTTCCTTCGGGGGCCAAGCAAAGCGGGGTTTGTCACGCGACCTTTGATGTCAAGCCAGACGGGACGCCCGACAATATTCAAATAACCCACTGCACCGACAATATTTATAATTGGCCGTCCGAAGTGGCCGTCGGGAAATTCAAATATACGCCCAAAGCCAGTTGGCGGCGAAATCAAAAGACAAAGTTGAGTTATGATCTCGCCAATGAATTTGGGATTCGTATGCCGGTGCCTGATCCCATTAATCCATCCGTCATTCCGGATGAGCCTGCGATCGTCGACTCATATTTTGGAACGCGCAAAGGTGGTCGTCACCGGCATCGGAACAGCATGTATTGTTGTTTTGATTACGCGGTCAGCAATCGCGGTTACGCCTTTAATGTGGAGGCGACAAAATGCTCATCAGACGACGCAGAAGCCATTCATGGGTCCGGCTTTGATATACGGAGCTGGAAATTTGATCCGGCGATCAAGAATGAACTCGGGATATCAACGGGCGGTTATAGCGACATCTTATTTTATCGGGAAGGCGGCCGAGTATATCTAGGTACCGAAGACGATGCCGCGGAATATTGTACGCCCTAAATTTTAGCAAAATACGACATAAATTTCGCTATAAATTTGCAATAAAAAAGGGTCCCGAGGGACCCTTAATACGTTGAGATTGTATAGGTTGAGATTGGAAAGGCCTAGCCATCCAGTTCGATGGATGTGGGGTAAGGAATGGTAATCCCGTTTTTGTCAAAGGCTTCCTTGATGGACTTCTTTAGATCAAACATCACGTCCCAATAATGCTCAGGCTTGCACCAGACACGGCTTTGAATATCTACGGAACTTTCGTTCAACGTGACAACCTTGGCCCACGGTCCTTCGGGCTCGGACAGCACATCCGGATGTTTGGCGGCCGTGTCATTGATGATCTTGATCGCTTTGTCGATATCGTCATCATAGTGGATACCGTAATCGACATCCACACGGCGTAGACCCAGTGAAGTGAAGTTTTGAATGGTTGATCCCCAAGCCTCGCCATTGGCAATAATAACTTCCTTATTGTCAACAGTAGCCAGATTAGTTGTGAAGATGTTCATGTCATTCACGACACCTTCTTTACCGGCGACTTCTACATAATCGCCTAGCTTATAGGGGCGGAACAACATTAGCATCACGCCGGCTGCGACGTTAGACAATGTGCCTTGAAGCGCGAGGCCGATGGCCAAAGTTGCGGCACCTAGCATAGCGACCAGTGATGCGGTTTGAACCCCGACTTGACCGATAGCGGCCACAAAGACCATGGCGGCAACGGCGTAGCGGGCCAAAGACCCGATAAAATTACCCAGTGTTTCATCGACGGCGGGTGATCGCATGGAAAGCTTGGTGACTTTGCGTCCAACCCAACGGGCGATCTTCATACCGATCCACAGGATCACAAGGGCCATGAATACTTTGATGGCGTATGGGCCTACGGTTCCAATCCACCATTCCGGGTTTGTTAGGTTATCCATAGAGAAACCCAATCCGGTTGCGGCGGTCTCAGCGGTTTCAGCCGCTTCTGCTACTGTTGCGTCTTGCATATAAAACTCCCTCAAAAGGTTTAACTGTTACGAAGTGATTTCAGGCGGGCGAGACGATTGCGCCCTTTTGAATTTTTGACATGTTGGGACAATTTGATTTCCCGCGGATAGGCCTTTTCGAACCCGGCCTTTACGAAGGCTGCTTTGACGGGCTGCGAAATCGACGCGCCCAGAGCTCTGTAGTCAGGTGCTTTGCACCAGGCCCGAAGCTCGATGATGACCGTGCTTTCGCCAAGCTCTACCACCTTTGCCCAGGGGGCCGGTTCAGATAAAACGAGTGGATGCTCGCTGGCTGTTGTTGTCAGCACCTTGATGGCCTTATCGATATCTGTGTCATAGGTGACGTTGAATTGTCGGTCCAGGCGACGATTTTCCAGGGAACTGTTATTCACAATCGTTCCGCCCCAGACATCTCCATTGGAAACGATGAACTCGCGATTATCTGTGGATTTCATCCGGGTCGCTGTGAGACCGATCTCAGTGACTTTTCCAGCCACGCCGCCCGCTTCGATTTCGTCATCGATTTTAAAGGGCCGGAACAACATAAGCATCACACCCGCAGCTACATTGGACAAAGAGCCTTGCAGAATAAAACCCATAGCGGCGCCCAGACCCAGGACCATGGCTGAAAACGACGACGTGTCGATACCCATCACGGTTAAAGCGGCTATGATCGTAAAGGCAAGGATCAAGAATTTCACGACGCTGCCGGCGAACCGGGATAAGGTCGGTTCAGAATCCGGCCGCTTATTCATGGCCTTTTCCGTCGTTCGGCCCAATTTTCGGGCTATGGCGCGTCCAATTAAAAATACAATGAGCGCACCGAGCACAGGCAAGGCATACTTCACGATCAGAGGTATTATCTCTTGAGCATTAAAATTCATGTGATGTCCCCATTTGACGGCGCGTCTTACCAAGTGATTCGCTCAAATTCCAGCGGATTTTACACTTAATTAAGGTCGTAATTTTGCAAGTCTTAAACCTTGTTCTTTGACCCTTTTTTCGAAGTCTTCGATTACGGCTTCTTTAGATAATACTAAAACGGAGTCGGGGCGAGTGAGACGGTCTACAGTTCTATCATTGGGCGCATCAGTCGCGTTTGGAGTTTTCGCTGTGATTATGGCGAAAAGCTGGATTAATGACGCCATCCGTGATGAATATTCCCGACACGCGAAGCCGGCGACCGGTTTCACAGCGGATTTCAATCGCGCGGAAGTCGTTCCCGTCGTTGTTGCGACACGGAACTTAAATTTTGGTGATCGTCTGTCGCCAGAGGTTTTAAGAGTTGTGGAATATCCGGCGGATGCGATCCCGTCCGGCACTTATGAAACCATGAATCAGATATTTGTCGACCCTGCCAAGCCTACGGTTGTGCTACGCCGAATGGCCGAAAACGAAGCCGTTCTAGATTACAAAATCAGCGGACCTGGTGCTCGCGGCAGCCTCTCTGCATTGATTGGCGACGGCATGCGGGCAGTCTCTGTCCGGGTCTCGGATGTGACAGGCGTTTCCGGATTTGTTATGCCCGGCGATTTCGTGGATGTGATTTACACGCGCGACGAAGAAAGCCGGCGCAATGGCAATAATCTTAAATCCGATGTTCTTCTTCAGAACATAAGGGTATTGGGGATCGATCAGGATCTCAACGAGATGACGGATGTCCCGTCTGTTGTAAAAACGGTAACCCTAGAGGTTTCCAATCAGGACGCACAAAAGCTCCATTTGGCGCAAGATGCTGGTAAAATCAGTCTAACTCTGCGCAGCGCGGGTGATACAATGATCGAGCAGACCGCCAGCGTTCTCCAGCAATCCATCCTCGCCAATCAACAAAGAAGCGTTGTCAGACCTGTCGCAAAACGGGTTGCATCAACGCCGAAACCAAAATCAAATACAGGGTCGCGACTGGCTGAAGTCACAATATTCCGAGGGGAAGAACGTGACCAGGTCCAAGTCCTGAAAGACCCGACCGAAACCTTATCCGAAAATTCGGATTTGGCAGGGGGATAATATGAAACTTTATCGCAATATTCTTTTGACGGCGCTTCTCGGGACCGCTTTAGGCAGCCCGGCTCAGGCTAAATCCTGGGTGGAAGATATGAGCGGATCGCGCACCGCGACCAGCGTGAATATCGACGATTTGATCGTTATGAAAACGGATACGGCCTTCAAAGAAGTTCGTATTGCGAATACGGACATTGCGGATGTGGTTGTTTTAACCAACCGATCTTTTCACCTCACAGGAAAAAAGGGCGGTAAGACCAGCGTACTCCTTTATGACGAGGACAAACAACTGATTGACATTATCAAAGTCACAGTTGGTTATGATCTCGTCGAGTTGAAACAGAGTCTCTATGAAACATTGCCAGGTGAACGGGTGGAAGTCCGGCAGCTTGGCGGCGGCATTTATCTGTCCGGGGAAGTCTCTAGTGCAAATGTAGCCACCCAGGCCGAAAGGGTTGCCCAGGCTTTTGCGCCCGGCAAAGTCACAAATGGGTTGAGCGTCAACGATTCGCATCAGGTCATGCTTGAGGTTCGCTTTGTTGAGGCCAGCCGAGACGCTATCAAGGAATTGGGTATTGGCATTCTGACACAACGCGCCGGAGATTTTGGCTTTCAAAGCAGCTCGGGTCTTGTATCGGGCGCCCTACCATCATTGGCTGGGACATTGCTCGGCGGGGCTGGAAATATTTCATTGGATACGAACATTCAGGCTCTGGAAGAGCAGGGGGTTGTTCGTACCTTGGCGGAACCCAACCTCGTTTCAATGTCGGGTGACTCGGCTAGCTTTCTGGCGGGCGGTGAATTTCCGATCCCGGTTGCGGTCGACAACGACCGGATTGGAATCGAATTTCGCCAGTTTGGGGTCGGCTTGTCGTTTACGCCAACCGTGTTGGATGACGGGATCATCAATCTCGAGGTCAAACCTGAGGTGAGTTCTATCGATACAACCAACTCGGTTCGAATTTCCGGCGTCGAAATTCCGGCCTTGCGGGTCAGGCGTGCCGATACAACTGTCGAACTGCGTAATGGTCAAAGTTTTGCTATTGCCGGCCTTTTGCAAAACGAAAGCTCGAACAGCAAAGTGCAGGTTCCGTGGTTGGGTGACGTTCCCATTCTCGGTAGTCTGTTCCGGTCCAGCCGATATAAAAAGCGCGAAACCGAGCTTGTGATCATCGTGACGCCGAGGCTTGTGCAGCCCGCGTCAGATATCAGTGATCTGGCATCGCCGCTGGATTACAACAAAGCTCCGACCGAGCTCGATATGTTCCTGAACGGCAAGACGGAAAAAATCACTGACGCGGGCGGCCTGTCCGGCAAATACGGCCACACACTTCAATAGGAATGAAAATGACACGTTTAATCAAACTATCTGTTCTTGTTTCGGGGCTTGCATTGGTCGGTTGTCAAACCACAATGCAGGAACCAACTGAAAATTTCGGCGCCGCTATTCGTCATAATATCGCCGTGCAGACGGTTGAGCCGACACCGGAGCAAAAGCAAAATACCTACATTCGCCCGGACAGTCAGCGCATGGCGGCGGCGCGCGAAAGATATAAGCAGGATCAGGTGGAAGAGCCTGAGGATCTTCGCACGATCGAATAGGAAGTTCCGTTATGCGCAATTTCCTTCGACAATTTCAAAAAGATATATCGGGTTCTGTCGCGGTCTGGGCTGCTTTGACGGCGCCTGTAATTGTCGGCGGTCTCGCGCTGTCTGTTGATGTCTCCCGCATGTACAATCTGGAGCATGAGCTACAGATCGCGGCTGATGCTTTTGCAAAGGCTGGTGCGGCCGAGCTCGATCAGAGGAGCGACTCAATCGAGCGGGCCAATCGCGCTATCGCCAATCTGGTTTCCAATGCCCAAAAATTTGGCCTGGGCGGCGGCGGCGAAGTTCAGGCCGGCTCCATCCGTTTTTTGCATGATCTGCCCGACAACGACTATGAAATTCCTGGACCGGAATTTGAAACGACCGACCCCTATAAAGCAGCCTATGTCGAGGTAGAAGTTTTGCCGGAAACCGTTCGGGTTATTTTTTCCCGGCAGATCGCCAGTCAGATTTCCTCAGTCACTTTAGAAGGTAGCGCCATAGCCGGAGCCTCAGGCGGTGTTTGCGGGGCTGCGCCTCTCTTTGTTTGTAACCCTTATGAGAATACGACAACCAGTATCTATGAGGCCATGGAGACGCTGGATTTCCAGCGCCGCTTGGTGCAATTCAAAACGACAAATAACAATGCGGATCAATACGGGCCAGGAAACTTTGGATTTTTGGATCCATACGGATCTGGCGATAATTCCAAAATTGACGATGCGATCGCCATCAGTAATCCGCCCATCTGTGTGAGCAAGGCCTCGGGTGTCGATTTACAGACAGGGAATATCGCATCATTGCGGGTGGCATTAAATACGCGCTTTGATATCTATGAAGGCAAGTTCAAGAAATATGCTTCGGATCCCCTTTATGCGCCGGCGGCCAATGTCACTAAGGGCTACTCAGGCAGTGCCTGCAAAATGGATCCGGATCCGGCGGCCATGGGACTTCCCAGAGATAGCTGTTTTTCCAACGATAGTTGCACGGACATGGATGGCCGAATGGGTGGGGGTGATTGGGATTTTGTTTCTTATATGGAAGTCAATCACAACGCGGTTGCAAATGTTACAATCGACGATACGACCTATCGCCTAAACTACGCGTCACGAAAGTCTAATCCTAAAGAGCCGCCTAGTCGGTATCAGGTATATCGCTGGGAAATAGAAACCGGTTCCATACCGGGAGCTGTTGCCTATGGCACGAGTTCGACTCCGGAAGAAGGAACGCCGACGTGTCATGCGAGTGGCCCTTCAACATCAAAGGTAGATCGTCGTATCTTGTATGCGGCGGTCTTGAACTGTGATGAAATTGAAGCGACCATTGGAATGAACGGATCGCGCAATGATCTGCCGGTTGAGACATTTGTAAAAGTCTTTCTGACAGAACCCATGGAAAAGGGTCAGAATAATACGATCTGGGGGGAAATTGCGGGTCCGGTCGTCAGGGGGCAGGACAAGGTGGCCGTGGACCGGGTGAGTGTTGCCCGATGAGCAAGACAGCCTTTGCATACATAAAAAATGACGATGGCGGTCTGGTTGTTGAGGCTGCTTTGTTGTTTCCCGTTTTCCTGGCCATTATCTTGGGCGGGGCTGACGCATCTTACATGTTGATTCAAAATCACAAACTGGAAACCCAGCTCTCTACAGCGGCCAGTTTTTTGTCAAAATCCGGTCAACCCGAACAGCATGAAAGCGCGGCTCGTCAATTGGCCGTCGCGGGAAGCCCAGATGGAGGCGCCAAGGCGATCGTGAAAGGGTGGACAGTAACCGATATCAATATTGCCTATATCACCACACCCAATAACCGCAATGACTACCGAAGCGACGGAGATGTCCGCACCGTTCAGTTGTCGTCCACAATCGACTATCAAGGTCTGGGATTTCTATCGTCGGTCTTGCCCCAGAAGCCGGAACTGACCGCTTCGGTGCAAGAACGAATTATTGGAGGCGGCTTGTGATCCTCAAGCGCTTCCTAACAGACCAAGCGGGTTCCGTGGCGATTTCAGCCAGCTGGCTGTCTGGTATATTTATCGTAATCTTGGGCGGCGGTATTGAGGTGTCCCACAATTATATGCGGGCAAACTCCATGCAGCACGCAGCTAAAACGGGGGCGCGGATTGCCACGACCATTTCGCCGGTTTCTGCCGAGCTGTCGACCATGACAGGTCTGGAAAGCGGGATCGATTCTGGGGATCCCATGCCAGACTATAAAATTGTATGCTCCGGAAAGACACAGTCTTGTAATCGCGGCGGGTTTGACCAAACGGCCTTTAACAAGATCTTTTACGGCAAGGACAATGATGGCAGCTGTGAGGGCACCGCGCGAGGTCGGCGAGGGATGTGTGATCTATTTGATGATCTTTCCCCGGAAAATGTAACGATTACCTATGAAGACTCCGGCATGGGCCGGGCCGGAAATCCACCCAGCCTTTTTCCAATAATAACGATAACAATAACTGACGTGGTGCAGGACTACGTTTTCCTTGATTTCATTCTAAGTGACACAATGGAAACAAGTGCGAGCGCCATGGGTGAGGATTTGAAGTAATGTGGGATGCCAATACCAATCATCATGTGAAAGACGATTTACCGGACTATGTTCCGCGTCCGGAAGCTGAGGCGAGCCGTATTTATGGGCTCATGTCTGCTGTCGGCGGCACCGGGGTTTCAACGATTGCTATTCAAATGGCAAATAGTCTGGCGAAACGAGACCCTGCCGCCAAAACGGCGTTGCTGTCTCTCGATTTTGAAAACAACAGTTTCGCACACCAACTGCATTTGAAGCCGAAAATACCGATTGAGTATTTTATGCAGTCACCCTCGCGTTTGGATGAGGATAGTTGTCAAGGTTGGATGTGCCAGACTCCGCATGGATTTGATGCTCTTGCTTTGCCCTCAACGGTTGACGGGAATCAACGGGTCAATCCGGATATGGTCGTTAAATTCATGGATTTAATTTCTCGGCAATACAAAACTCTGGTTCTTGATATCCCGCGGATTTGGACACCCTGGACTCATGCCTCACTGGGCGCGGCCGACAAGATTGCCATGGTGTGTGACCTGAATATTCCAAGCCTGCATATGACCCGGGAAAAATACGCAGCCCTCGTTAAGTCTGTGGACTTTCTTGGCGGATTTGAAATCATCATGAACAAGTATGAAAAGAAAGCCTTCAGGAATGCGATTAATCTGACTGATGCACAAAAGCTCTTTCTCAACACGCCCCTTCGGACAATTACCCATCAAGGCAATCTTGTGCGCGATGCGCTTAATCGCGGCGAACCGGTTGGACACAGCTATTCCAGTTCAAAAGTCGCCAAAGATATTGAATTGATTTTGGATGATTGGGTGTTGCCCGTCACGTCTGAAATCAAGGCGGCTTAAGTCTTTATTAGGGCTGAATTTCAACTTGAATTTCAGGGTATTCTGTTAGGGGCGTGAGATGGGACGTTTTTCAAAAATATTAGG
>CALDSY010000020.1 GCA_937924355.1 uncultured Caulobacterales bacterium | reverse complement strand
GAGGCCGGTTCAAAATCCAGCACAGGATCAATAATCATGGCGGCGCCGCTCTTCACCTCCCAAACCAAATAGGTGATGGTGTGCGTAGCGGTGTCAAAAAAAGACTCGGTCTTAAGCATAGGGTGTCTCTATAAGATTTTTCAAAGTAAGACTAGATTCTTACTCCTTCTTTTTCCTCGCTTCTTTTTCTCTTCTCTTTTTCTTTTTTCGATTCGACTTCGTGTTGCGATCCACAACACGAAGTATAACGCCGTCAGGGTCCATAATCATGGCGCAATGTATGTCGGCGAATAGCACTCTGGATGCATGACGCCCCAGAATTTCCAATTTGAATGGGGGCTTTGGAACAACATAATAGGCGACTCGCATATCATCGACGATTTCTTCGGCACGGTCTCTTGGAACGTCGACAAATATCACTTCTTCTTTCCAGGAGTCTTTCCGCCACCGGTATGATTTTTTATCGAAAAGCCACTCCAAATTTAGGGTGGAATGTCTTGCGGAAAGAACGGACTCAAAAATCAAATCATAAGGGCCCGTACCTACGAGTTTTTCTTTGGTTCTACTGTTCGTTAGGGCGCCGGCTATTTTAGAGTCCCAAGCATGCGACACTTTGCGATAAGCTTTTGGGAGGTCATCGTAAATCAAAGACCAAATTGTTTCCGGATCAAAAAATCTACGCGCCATAACAAACCGGTCGTGGTCGGCTTCGTAGCGCGAGTAATAGGGGTTGGCCTGGCTTTCAATCAAAACCGGATTTCCGAAACGTAAAGCGTTGATACGCGTTTCATACTCTTGCGTGGTTTCAAACTCGTCTTTTTCAATGCTGACCTGGTGAAGCGATTCAAACACGTCGGCATAGGCGCGCGTTTCAACCGATTGTCCGATTTCAAACGGACAGTCCTGAGCTATCGCCAGTGTCGACATGGATAGGGACAAGATGGCCGAAAATAAGATTTTTTGCATAAGTTCCCCTTCGTACCAATGTTTTAGGGGATTATTCGGGCTTGAAAAGGGGGTGTTGCAGCGAAGCGTGACCTTTTTGCAACGGTATACCGTGGATTGCAGTGTGAAAACAGCCAGACTGCAAGTCATTCAAATTCCATACAGATATTCCAACCTACCGTTTCTTTAAGGCGCAGCTTTTAAGGAGCTAATTATGATTAGAGCTTTGACTCTTACGGGCGCAATGCTGGCGTCTTTGGCACTGGCTGGTCAAGCTGTTGCTGATGATGACGAGGGATTGTATATTAACGTGGGCGGAACCATTCTGTCCACAGAACTGGATCTCACAATGACAGAGGTCCAGGGACAAATCGTGGATTTGGGCGTGCAGGATACGGACATCACAATGATCAACGGACGGATTGGGTATCGGCTCAATGACTATCTGGCGATCGAAGGTGAAGCCGGATTTGGAGTCGGCAGCGACAAGTTTTCGCAAATTGTCCCGGTTGATGTTGCGGGAACCGTGCTAGATATCAATGCCAATATCGACCTGAATGTGGATGATTACTATGTCGGCTTTGCCCGAGGTATTTATCCGGTTTCGGACGATTTAGATATTTTCGCTCGGGTTGGCTATGGTCAAGCCACAGCCAGCGCCGGGATTCAGGCGACAATCGAACAGCTTGCAGGTATTTCGGCCAATGGATCGGTTGAAGATAAAGCGGATGATTTCGCTTATGGCGCGGGAATTCAGTTTGATTTCACCGATGATGACGGGATCCGAGCGGATTATACCCGTCTGGACAAAACCGACATTATCTCAGTTGCCTATGCCCGCCGCTTTTAAAGCCGTGGGATAGTCAGGGGAAGTTCAGCCGCCCGCTTGGTTTGGGGCGGCTGTTCTGTTTCAGGCCCGCCGTGATCTGACGGCAAGAACCAGGTTCAGAATAAGCATGGCGACGGCTGTGATAAACAAGCCGTGCCCAATACCCGGTACATTTATGCCCAACCAGGGTGAGAGGTGAAACCCAATCGCCCCGATAAGAATGGCCAGTCCAGCTAGTATTCCTAAATTTCGCGTTTTTGGATATAACAACAAAGCAGCGGCGGCCAGTTCGCCCGCGCCAGTCGCCATGCGTATGACGGGTTCAAACAGAGAAATCCCGGAGCGTTCCGCAATGATAGAGAAAATAGGATTGGTCGCGCCGAATTTTTGGACGCCGAAAAAGATAAAACCGATTGCGAGAATAATCGCCAGTATGAGGTTCAAGTGTTTCATGATGGTCTCCGTGGTAGCCTCATTGTAATAGGCGCTGAACAGGTTTTCGTATAGTCACAGGCGCTGACAACTTTGTGAGCATCATGTCGGGGCATCGAAACTGTAAATCCAGTCAAAGCGTTTCTTGATCAGGCCAGGGGCCAGACGTCCGCCGAGCCACATGGGGAAATAAGCAAGATTACCCAGACCATTAGCTCGGTGAAATGTTTTCATATTGCTGCGGGACTGCTCCAAAATTTTCGATGTCCGTTGGAGCCGCGCTTGTGTATAGGCTGAGAGATTATCTTGGGAAAGGACATTCGCCAGGGTCCACGCGTCTTCTATCGCCATTGCTGCGCCCTGCGCCATGAAAGGTAAAACGGGATGGGCTGCGTCTCCAAGAAGCGCTATGTTCTTCTGGGCCAAGGTCGCCAGCGGATCCCGGTCATACAGAGCCCATTTAAACAGGTCTGTCTCGTCTATTTGGGATATCAGGTTTTCTATAACCGGGTGCCAGTTTTGGAAATCCCGTTGCAGGTCATCAAGATGTCCCTTTGTTGTCCAGCTTTCGTCGGTTTCTTGCTCCGTTTCCACAACACCCACAAAATTTGTGATCGCGCCGCCGCGAAGCCGGTAGGTGACGGCGTGGCGTTTATCGCCCATCCAGACCGTTGCATTGGGGTCAGGCGCTAGGTCCCCAAGCTGAGCTGTGGGCACAATAGCGCGCCAGGCAATATTGCCGGTAAAGCGCGCCGTGTCAGCGCCAAAAAGCCTGTGTCTGATCTGGGAGTGGATCCCGTCCGCGCCGATGAGGTAATCACCTTTTACGGGGCTGCCGCTCTCTAGAGTGAGTAAAACATGATCTTGTAATTGTTCATATCCTGTGACGGTTTTTCCGGTC
>CALDSY010000019.1 GCA_937924355.1 uncultured Caulobacterales bacterium | reverse complement strand
AACAGTTATCGTGGCGGGATATGGGGCGCTTGTAGTCAATAACACGCCGCGCAATGTACCCTTTTTCATCCCGAAAGAAGGTAGTGCCCGGGGTGTTCTAATTGGCCCTTTAGGGTCTGATCCGAAGTATCAGCCCTTTGGCGTTCAGAAGTTTCAGTGGAATCCAGATGCCCGCCGTTTGGAGCAAGCCTGGGTCAATGAGACGATCAGTTCGCCCAATGGCGTGCCCTGGGTCAGCACCGGAACGGGGCAGGTCTATTTCGTTGGAGCCCGCGACAATCTATGGACGCTAGAAGCCGTAAATTGGCTCACCGGCGAGCCGAGTTTTCATTGGAATCTGCCAGGGCAAAAATACAATAATGAGTTTTCTGGACCGACAATCGATGAGCAAGGCAGAGTTTTCATTGGGACAATCTTTGGGCGCATGCGTATTGAAACTGCGCAGTTAAAGTCTGGGTTTGCTACGCAAAATAAGTAAAAGTGAGACGCAAAGGATATAAATGCGTAGAATTTCGTCAAAAAATCGAGTTTTGCATTGCGAAGTCAGCTGCCGAAGCGTTAGGTAAGACCAAATAATTTTGGATGGGGAAAATGGAAACTCACGAGGTTGATGTTCTTGTTGTTGGCACAGGTGCCGGTGGGCTGACATCCGCCATCACGGCGCACGAATACGGGGCTGATGTGCTCGTTGTCGAGAAGTCCGATAAGGTTGGGGGAACGTCTGCAACTTCCGGGGGCGGGACCTGGGTCCCCAATAATCATCTCATGGCCAAACATGGTGAAAGTGATAGTCGGGATGCGGCGCTGACCTATATGAAAGCCTGTGTCGGCGATGATGTGTCCGATGATCGTCAGGCGGCCTTCGTGGATGAAAGTCCGAAAATGCTGAAGTTCATAATGGACAAATCTCATGTGGATTACATTTCCACGCCTTATGCCGATTACTTTCCGGACAAACCCGGTGGTAAGGATGGATGGCGAACTCTTGATCCAGTCCCGTTCAATGCGGCGAAGCTGGGTAAAAACTTGGACAATTTGCGAGACCCTCATCCCCAGACCATTTTTATGGGATTCACGATTACCATCCCCGAAGCTTCCAAAATTATCACCAAAGCCAAAGGATGGCTGTGGATTTTGATGAAGCAAAAAATGCTCTACACGATTGATCTACCGATGCGGATGAAAACCAAAAGACACCGCCGCTTAACGGGCGGGAACGCACTTTTAGGTCGTTTGTACAAGTCGACCATGGATCGACAGATTCCGATTTGGCTCAATTCTGGAATGACCTCGCTGGTAGAAACCAACGGCAAGGTTAAAGGCGCCATTGTCGAAAAAGATGGCCAAAAGGTTCAAGTGATGGCCCGGCGCGGCGTTGTCATGGCGGCCGGGGGATTTGAAAGTAATCCGGATATGCGCGGACAGTATCTAAAGGGGCCGACAGATGTAAAATGGTCCGGGGCACCTGGTACTAATCAAGGGGATGCTCACAAAGCGGCCGAAGCTGTCGGTGCAGGCCTGTCTTTAATGGATGGGGCGTGGTGGGGGCCTACCATTCAAATTCCCGGTATGGACCGGTCAATCGTCATGTTTGTTGAGCGCTCATTACCAGGCATCTATATGGTCAACGGAAAGGGCGAGCGCTTCGTCAATGAAGGGCTCTCTTATGATGTGGTTGGCAATGCCATGCAGGATTACGCCGATAACACCTGGGTTGTGTTTGATGCCCGCGCTCGCAAGAAATACGCCATCGGCCCCCTCATGCCTGGCAGCGTCAAACCGGATGAAAAGGTCCCTGATTATATTATGAACCTTATCCATAAGGCCGAGACGCTGGAGGAACTTGCGGACAAAATCGGTGTGGATAGAGGCGGACTTTTAAAAACGGCAGAGCGTGTTGCAGGTTTTTCAAAGACGGGTGTCGACGAAGACTTTGCTAAAGGCGGCAACGCCTATGACCGATATTACGGCGATAAAACGGTTGAGCCTAATCCATGTCTGGCGCCCATTGAGCGCGCGCCGTTTTATGCTTTTCAGGCGAGACCGGGTGATATTGGTACCAAAGGCGGAATTGATGTGGATGTAAATGGGCAGGCCGTAACCAAAGCAGGCACGCCTGTTTCTGGCTTATATGCCATCGGAAATTGTTCGTCGTCCGTCATGGGCCATTCTTATCCGGGCGCAGGCGCGACCCTTGGCCCGGCCATGACATTCGGGTATGTAGCTGCCAAGCACATGATGGGTGCGAATGACTAACGCGAGCAACCTCGCTTTTTTTTGGAGAAAATTATGAGTTACAATGGAACTTGGAACCTGACGATGCAAACCCCAATGGGCAATCGCGAGGTCAGCGTTGCCTTAACCGAAGATGGTGCTGCTCTCACAGGCACGGCGTCAGCTGACGGCAATTCCAACGATATCGGCAATGGCCGCGTCGAAGATGGTAAGGCTATGTTTGATGTTGATGTCACAACACCAATGCCGCTGACGTTGTCGTTTGAGCTGACCGCCGATGGCGACGCTATTTCCGGCAATTGCAAGCTCGGTATGTTTGGTAACGCGCCTGTGACAGGCAGCAAAGCCTAAATGAAACGCCGCATATTATTCATCCTGCTGGCCTTGTTGCTGGTAGGTTTTCTGCTCTTCAAGCTAAAGTTCCGTACGAGTCCGTCCTCTGATTATGACTTTGCGCAAGGCGAGACGGCGGACATCGCAGCCCTGGTCAAAGAACGACCTGCTGATGCACCTCCGCCGAATGTGATCATTATGCTGGCTGACGACTTGGGCTGGGCCGATGTGGGGTATCACGGTTCAGATATTGCAACGCCGAATATAGATCGACTGGCCAAAGAGGGGATGCGGCTAGAGCGGTTTTATACGACACCATTTTGCTCGCCCACACGAGCGGCTCTGATGACGGGGCGGGACCCAATTAAACTTGGTGTAGCCCATGCCGTATTTATGGCTTGGGATAATGGCGGTGTGTCAGCCGAAGAACATTTTATGCCGGAAAGTTTCAAGGCTGCAGGCTATGATACGGGCATGGTTGGAAAATGGCATATGGGCCATACGATTGAGCAGCATACGCCCAACGCCCGGGGCTTTGATCACTTTTATGGGCATTTCAATACCGATGTGAGTTATTTTGATCATACTTTTGCTGGGGGTCATGACTTTCAGGAAAACGGTGAAATCCGTGATCACAACGGTGACTACGCCACTGATGTTCATGGCAATCAGGCGGTCCGCTATATTCGGGATATCCGCAATAAAGAGAAACCCTTCTTTCTATATGTACCGTTTCTGGCGCCCCATTCCCCCATACAAGCCAAAGACGAGGACATCGCTAAATATGGCTCCAGGATTGATACACCGCGCGCGCCGCGAAAAACCTATGCCGCTATGGTCGATTCTATGGATCAGGCCATTGGACAAATTTTGGATGAGCTCGATACGCAAGGGATTGCCGACAATACGATCGTTCTATTTTTCACGGATAATGGCGGGTTTTATAATTTCGGGGCAGATAATGCGCCGCTCAAAGGACAAAAGCTGGATCCTTATGAGGGCGGTATTCGCGTCGTATCCGTCATGCGCTGGCCTGACGTAATTCCCGCTGAGACCGTCAATGAAAACGTCGTTTCCGTTATGGATATGCTGCCCACGTTGACCCGGGCGGCCGGCATTGAAAGTCTGCATGAGAAGAAGATCGACGGTGTTGATCGTTGGGATGCTGTTTTAGGGAAGGGGTCCAAGGATCGCGGTGAGCCGATGATTTTTACGTCTAATGTCCCCGAATATAATCGGTTCCAATATGGTGTGATTGACGGGCCATGGAAGCTTTATCAACTAGTCGATCATCAACGCCGCGAAACCGAAGTTCGCACAGAACTTTACAATATTTGGGAGGACCCGAATGAGAGTACAGATCTAGTTGAGCAGCATCCGGATAAAGTCCAAAGACTTCAGAAGATTTTGGACGAGAGATTGGCTATGCATCCAGTTGGTGGAACCATTGTGAAAATTCAGCCTCACCCTGGTTGGCGAGCGCCGCTTGATTACGCAACCGTGGTCATTCCTGCGGACCAAGTCAATCAGGATATGTGGACAGGGTTTGGACCTTTGGCGACTCGTGTTTTGCAAAGCAATTACGGCGAAAAGGGGCGAATCAAATACGAATGATCGATCATCAAGAACTTTCTGACCGTTTCGAAATTCAAGATCTATTGGCCGCGTATTGCCACGCTATAGATACGCAGAATTTTGATGCCCTTGATGATATTTTCACGAAAGACGCTTTCATCGATTATACCGCCGTTGGCGGCGCCAAAGGAAACTTAAAAGAAACAAAGGCTTATCTGGCTAAAGCTCTATCAAAGTTTACCGGCATGCAGCATATGTTGGGCCTGCCGCAAATCAGTATCGATGGTGACACAGCGACGGGGCGAACCATTTGTTTTAATCCCATGGTTTTGGAAAGAGACGGCGCGCCTCATGTGTTCTTTGTTGGGATTTGGTATGTAGATGAGCTGGTTCGGACAGAAGCCGGTTGGCGGATCAAGCACCGCGCCGAAGCGTTCTCCTATTTCCATAATTTTCCCAGTGATTTCTCGCCCGCAAACCCCAAGGTATAAAACCAAAAATCGGAACGGGCGCTCTAAGTCGATATACGGCTGATTAACCCGGCGACGGCGGTCTCAAATTCCTCAATATCACCTCCGGCTCTTGCAACAAGTTGTGCCCCTTGCATGAGGGCTAGGCATGCTGCCGCATCTTTTTCAGGGTCCGTTACTTTGGTGATTGTTATATCTGAACGGCCGAGTTCAAATACACTGGTAAGCCAGGCTTTGGCCTCTGTTTGGAACTTGGTGATTTCGCTTAATATGTCCTTGTTTAAACTATCGGGTCCGCTGCTAAGTGCCACACAGAGACAGAGCGTGTCACAGCCGCCTAAAGCCTGCCGGTAGATATTGATGAATTCCGTAAGTTGTTGCCCAGCGGGCTTATGCTGTGTGGCGATAGCTTCAAGCATTATGAAGACAGCTTTGCGATATCGCACGATCAATGCCAGCGCCAAATCCTCCTTTTTGGGGAAATGATAATGGATGCTCGCCTTTCGTATGCCAACTTTCGTAGACAGATCCCCGTAGGAAAACCCGTTATATCCCCAACGGCGTACGGCTTGCTCAGCCGTATTTAGCAATGCTTCTCTGGTATCCATCTTCAACGGGCTCTTGTCATGACGGTAATTCGATATTTCGAAGGTGTCGCGTCTTTGTCCAAATTCTAGTGCCTTTTGGTCCTGCTTTTGCAGAAACAGATTCCCCCGGGGGGATACGCAGCCAGCTATGTTCGCCCAATTCATTTCCGGACTCTGTGAAAGTCCCGGATAGAACCAAAAACTCTGCACCGCCTTCTATTGATTGCTCTACATGCGTGCCTGGTTCCCACTGCTCAACCTGAACCGTTTCATTGTCATCATGAAACAGTGGCATGACCGATACTCCCGGCCTATTGGCTGCGGGTACCAAATGCATTTTGTTCATATCAATTTTCACGGGCGTACGGTCGTTTGGATCAAATTGCCAAAGCTTCACGAAAATTACGCATCCGGGTTCCGAGCCCGGTGTGTGGCTGGAAGTAGGCGGATTGCGGATATAAGAGCCAGCCGGAAAATCCCCATGTTCGTCAGAAAACACACCTTCAAGAACGATAAACTCTTCGCCGCCCGAATGTATATGGGGCGAAAATTGGCTGCCAGGCGCATACCTTACAATCGTGGTTGCGCGGGCAACTTCGTCTCCAATTCGGTCGAGCATTCGTCGGTCTACCCCTTTCATTGGCGAGGGTATCCAGGGAATTTCATTGGCGTGCAATAAAACGCGTTTGGAGAAATCCGCGTTGACTTCCATTGTCGTGCTCCTTTGGCACTTTAATACCTACCAGTAGGTAGGCCGACAAGGCGTTTGTTAAGGGTTCACGTCAAATTGATAAGAAAAAAAGTGGGTTACTTGGCGATACAATCGAGTTCGGCTAGCGATCGGCAAACATCTGGATGACGATTGCAGCAGTTTTTAACCAGCGATGATAACATGGCATTCACGCTTTCGATTCTTGGACGGTAAATCATTTTCCGCCCCTGTCGTTCGACGGTTATCAATCCAGAATTGGTTAGAACATTGAGGTGTGCCGACAAGCTATTGGGCGCGACGTGTAAACGATCTGCGATAACGCCAGCCTGAATGCCTTCATGACCAGCTTGCATCAGCATTTTAAAGGCGCGTAATCTTGTGTCTTGAGAAAGCGCCGATAACTGCTTGAGAGTATTTTCAAATTCAATCATCTCTCCCGGCTTTTAACCGAAAGAACGCGCTTGGCAATCTGCTGACTGCGTTTTAAAGCATAATATTCCGGCGTTTCTGGCGGGAGTTGGCCAATTAGCGCCATATCCTTAACATTTACCGCCAGGGTTGCCGGCGCTGGTAGCGGGTCTGTGGCTTGGTGCTAAATCAGGGATACTCGCTTTTGGGCGTTACTGGGTAGTACAATTCTAGATATATGAACCTTGATTAGATTGTGCTTATTCTCCGCAGATTAAAAAGGATGGCGTTATGCGGCGCGGTCCGCCTGCATTACGAGTTTTTTGTAATCTCGCAGATCACCATCATAGCGCACCGCTTTTCCGTCTTTAACGAGCCACAACCGCTCAGCCGTCGCTTCCGCAAGATAGACATCGTGCGTGATCAGCAATACTGCTCCGGGAAAATCATTGAGCGCATAAATCAGCGCTTCTCGGCTATCAATGTCAAGGTGAGAGGTTGGCTCGTCGAGTATCAGAACATGGGGCTTGTCGATGGACATAAGCCCAAGTAGCAGGCGAACCTTCTCTCCGCCGGAAAGTTTTTCAACATTTGTTTCGACTTTCTCATAGGGGAATCCCATTTGCGCCGCGACGCCCCGGGCTTTGCTTTGAGGTGTGCCTTTGGGCAGCTTTTGCATGACGTGATCCAGAACGGTTTCGCCGCTGGTCAGCTCGTCTAATTGATCTTGCGAAAAATAGCCGATTTTTAAAGAGCCGGAGGCTTTGCGTTCGCCGGCCATGAGCGGCAGGCGCTGGGCAATGGATTTGACCAAGGTCGTTTTGCCCTGTCCATTGGCGCCGACGATTGCAATCCGGTCATCAGGGTCAAAGCGCAAGTTGACGTCAGATAAAATAAGGGCGGCGTCGCCATAACCAAGATTGGCGTCTTCGAGCACCAACATAGGCGGGGCCAATTTGCCTTTGGGCGCTGGGAAATTAAACGGCGTTGTACGCTCGGCAATGGGGATCGCGATATCCTGCATCTTTTCCAGCATTTTTACCCGGGATTGCGCCTGTCGGGCTTTGGACGCTTTGGCTTTAAAGCGGTCGACAAAGGCCTGAAGGTGGGCGCGCTCTGCGTCCTGTTTTGCCTTTTGAGCCGTCAGCTGCGCATTCTTTGCAGCGCGGAGTGTCATCCAGTCATCATACCCGCCCGGCGTTATGCTGAGCTGTTGATGCTCAAGAGCCAAAGTATGTGTCACAGACCGATTTAGAAGCTCCCGGTCATGGCTGACCATGACAACCGTATGGGGATATTTGCGAATATACCCCTCAAGCCAGGCGGCACCTTCAAGGTCCAGATAGTTGGTTGGCTCATCGAGTAGCAAAACATCCGGTTCGCTGACGAGCACGCCTGCAATAGCGGCGCGCATGCGCCAGCCGCCGGAAAACTCCTTGGTGGCGCGGTAAAAGTCATCAGAACTAAAGCCGAGGCCGGCCAAGACAATGGCGGCGCGAGTATCAGCATTCCACGCATCTATATCCATCAACCGTTCATGGATGGCGCCGATACGGTCAGGGTCTGTAGCCGTCTCAGATTCTTTCATGAGGGCACTGCGCTCGAGGTCTGCAGCAAGCACGACGTCCATGATCGTGTCGTCAGTCGCGTCAACTTCCTGCGCGACCCAGCCGATACGCGCGCCCTTATTGAGTTTGACAGGTGAGTCCGCGGTAGGGTTTTCAAGTTCCTCGCGGATGATCCGCAATAATGTAGACTTTCCGGTTCCATTACGTCCAATCAACCCGACTTTCCAGCCCGCGGAAATTGCGGCTGTGGCGCGGCGAAACAAAGGGCGGCCCTGCACGGAATAATCAAGATCAGTGATGGATAACATGGGCGCTCACATAATCACAAAGCGCCAGAAGGCAAGCTTATAATCGGTAAAAAGGGGCGGCGTAAGAATGACCGTGTCTTAGACTTCGATTTCTACCGGAAACTTTTTGAAGTAAAAATCAAAGCGCTCTCTGATTTCTTCAGCCCTTACGCCGAAATGCTCTTCGAGTTTATAGCGGACACGGCCGTGTTTTCCGCGCTTGTGACTATCCAGAAAGCCGCGAATTTCAGCGCGGGCCTGATCCGTAAATTCCCAGCCATAATGATCATAGATACGCGCCACCGTGCCTTCTTGGTCGGCCATATATTCGTGGAAAAGCACATCCATGCTTTGATCCGGCCCCCAGATATCCCGGTCCTCGACACATTTTCTGAGCAAGCGTTCAAACCGGTCGGTCCAGTAATCAATTACCAGGCGCGGATTGACCTCGGTGCGCAGCATACGGTGTCCCCAAGCGATCATGGTTGAGCAAGACTGAATAACGGCGACAGGGTCTCGGTGAGTGAAGATAACGGTGGCGTCGGGCAGGGTATGTTTCAGAGCTGGGAGCTGCTCCGGGTTTTGTACGCATTTGAGCACCCAAGGGCGCGGGTCTTGCCGCTCAAACTGCATGAGCTTCAACACATCCCGCATATATTCATAGTGGGGGGTCTGATCTTTGGCGAAATAGTAGTCGCGGTAGCTGGGCACCATGGCCGTCCATTCAAACTGGTTGCAGCCAAAGTCAAAGGTCATCAGCTCGAGCTCTTCATGGATATGATCGGGGTTCATAGGGTGCATGGCGGCCAATTCAGGCCCCATCATCTTCATGCCTGACCAGCGCAGAGAGCAGCGGTAATAGCGCGGGTCATCGATATCGCTGTCATTGTTTTTAAGCAGCCGGTTCATCATTTTGCTTCGGAACTTCAGTCCGCCAGACGCCTTTTCCATACCCGGCGCGCAAAAAGGTTCCTGCGCTTCCCATAAGGGCAGTTTCTGAAACCGACTGTCTGCGGCGAGAAGGTTGACCAGATGCGTTGTGCCGGAACGGGG
>CALDSY010000018.1 GCA_937924355.1 uncultured Caulobacterales bacterium | reverse complement strand
GTGATGATAAGTGTTTTCTTGTCGAGCCGTGACAGCAGGGTGGATTTTTCTTCATTGGCCGTAATTTCACCGTTGTGAATGATCGCAATACGGTCACACAAGGCTTCAGCTTCCTCGAGATAATGTGTGGTCAGGATAATAGTTGTTCCGTTGGCATGCAGTTCCTGCACATATTCCCAGAGTTGGCGGCGCAGCTCTATGTCCACGCCCGCCGTGGGCTCATCTAGGATAAGGACAGGTGGATTATGGACCAAGGCTTTGGCAATCAAAAGACGTCGTTTCATACCGCCTGAAAGCTGGCGCACATAAGCATCGCGTTTGTCCAACAGGCCCAGGGCGGCTAGGATTTCTTCTGATCGGCGTTCGGATTTAGGTACGCCGTAATATCCGGCCTGCAGTTCCAGGGCTTGATAGGGCGTGAAGTAAACATCCATGGCAATTTCCTGAGGCACGACGCCGATCGAGGCTCGGGCTTTGCGGGTCGCTGTAACGATATCGTGGCCGCAAATGGCCGCACTGCCTTCGGATTTGACCACCAAACCGGCCAGAACATTAATCAAAGTGGACTTGCCAGCGCCGTTCGGCCCCAAAAGACCAAACATGGATCCGCGCGGAATCGACAGGTCGATCCCTTTCAGCGCTTCCTTGGCCGGCGCCTTTTTACTGGCCTTATAGGTTTTTCTTAGTCCTTTAATGTCGATTGCGGGGCTCATAATGACCTAGGTAATTGACGCGGGCTCATGCCTCGCCTATTTGAAAATCAAATACTGCATAGGATGAGTCATCTCAATGTCAAAAGGCCCAAAAGTCGAAATCGTTACGAAAACCCGGATTGCCTGTGATGGGGGCGGTGGGGCCTTAGGGCATCCCAAGGTCTGGATGGATATGGCTCAGGGGACTGAAGTTGCCTGCAAGTATTGCGACAAGATTTTCCGTCTTGACCCCAAAGCCAAGGTTCACGGCCACTAATAAGCCCTCAAAAGCCTTGATAGAACCAGGGGTCATCCCCATTTTACCTCTATGGATACGGCCCAAAATAATGAAACCGTTCAACCGGCCCTAAACCGGCTGGAGGCCCTGGCGGATCTGATGGATGCGCGGTTTCAAATTCCAGGTTTGCCATTTCGCTTTGGTCTTGATGCCATCATCGGATTAATTCCGGTTCTGGGCGATACGGTCAATTTAACTGTGTCAGGCTATATTGTTGCCGAAGCGGTTAGGCTGGGTGCGCGCAAGCGAGATCTTGTGCGGATGCTCTTTAATATTTTCATCGATTGGTTGATCGGTTTGGTCCCGATCATTGGCGATATTTTCGATGTGACCTGGAAGGGCAATCTCAGAAACATCAAAATTTTGAAAAAAGCGATTATTCGCCAATCCGAGCAGCTGACCATCACGGAGCGTCGACGTTTCGAGTAGCGGCCGGGGACCGAAAAACGGGGACCAGAGTAACTAGTCAGTGGGGCCCGGCCTAGGCCAGGCCCTGGGGCAATCGGAAAATCGAATGGGGCTGATTATTCGATATCCGGACACCCGTCTTCCAGCTCTGGATCGCAGGCCGGGTCTTGGGTGTCCATGTTTATTGCATTTGTGGGCATATCCTGAACATCAGGTTCAGTCTCAGGCTCCATCTTGTCGGGGAGTTGCTGAGTTTTTTCATCCACACAGCTCTGCAGATCTATCGCGTCGTTACAAGCAGCAAGAGCTTCTTCAAAGCTTAACACTTTGATGGGCTCGGCCGTTTCCTCAGACGCGTCTTCTGCCGGCACTTCGATTTCGATTTGCATCGACTCCGAAGCCGGTGGGTCGGATGATTCCTGATCCGGCGGACCTGCCCAGGTCATACCAGATAGTAAGGCCAGACTGGCCGTCAGGATTATAAATGATGAGTGTCTCATCTTGCGTGCTCCTTTTTTCAAAGGCCCCCACGCAAGCTACGCCTTATCACAGCCAAGCCCGTGAATTATGGCAAAGGCCATCAAGAAAAATGTCAATTGGTTGCAAGAGATGAAATCGGCGCAATGCAATGGAAGGGTTCTGAATTTAACCCTAATCCTGGATATCAAAAATGTACTTTTTGAGAATGCCCGATGTGGCGACGGGATTTCCGTCAATCTGTTTGGGATAATATTTGGTTCGCAGCGCCGCCCGCTCCGCGGCTTTGATGAAATCTTTCCTGTATTTGCGCGCTGTACGGACAGAGACGACTTCGGTCATTTGAACTTCGCCGTCGTCGTCAATACTCAAGGCCAGGATGACTTCGGCTTCCACCCCGCGACGCAGCGCTCTGGATGGATAGCGCGGTTTTCGGTCTTTGCGCACGCGGGGTTTGGTGATGACCGGTTGGCGCATTGCTGTGGGCGGCGGCGCTCGGACAATGGGTGTTGGCGGTATATAGGCCCGTTCGACAACGACGAGGCCCCCGGCCAGTTGTGTATTGTCTATCTTGTCATCAAATTTATCGGGTTGAGGAGTGAAATCCTGGACCTCCACTTCGATGGCGGCCATAGCCTCAGGTTCAGAGGATAGCTGTTCTCGCAGATCCAATACCTCATCCTCGCGGCCGCCCAGCAAAACCGACCCCCACATTTCTTCGTAGAGGTCGAGGGCCGCTAATTTAACCGGCGGGCTCTGGGCGGGATCAAAAATGATTTCCTGTAGAGATAGCCAATCTTGATCATCGGCTTGCTGGATGACATCCAATTGTGCCTCGGCGGCCAGGCGCCGGTCATGATCGGGATATGATTGGACGAAATCCAATAACCGAGCTCGCCGCAATGCAGGATGGGGTTCTGCCAGAGCTTTCGCATAGACGTTATATTGCTCCGTCATTTCTGCTGCGCGGGGATCCGTGTCGATCTTGCGGTGGTTAGAGAACATGCCAACCGCGATCAATACGGCCAGTCCTATCAGCAACCCAATAAAGATCTTGGATCGTCTGACGCTTTCACTATTGTCCGCGCCGCCGTCATCTTCGATATCGTCAATCGATTGATACATGACACCAGCATATGCCCAGCCTTTTTGTGACGCAAGCTTTTGGGGCTCTTGAAATGCATCTCGGGTCAGCGTTAAGACAGCTTATGGCCAGTTTACCCGTTACCCGTGATTCTCATGTCGTTCTTGTTGATGGATCGGGCTATATTTTTAGGGCCTATTATGCCCTGCCGCCTTTAACGCGAAAATCCGATAAGCTCCCAATCGGGGCTGTGGCGGGTTTTTCTAACATGCTGTTCAAGCTTTTGCGCGCGCAAAACGACGATAATCGCCCGACCCATTTCGCCGTGATATTTGACGCGTCCGGGCACACGTTTCGCAATGACATGTACGATCAGTATAAGGCTAACCGATCTGCGCCGCCCGAAGATCTGGTGCCGCAATTCCCGCTGACCCGCGAGGCCACGGTGGCGTTTGGGTCCCCGTCGATCGAGATGGTGGGATATGAGGCCGATGATCTCATTGCCACTTATGCGACGCAGGCCGAGGCGAAAGGCGCCAAAGTCACGATTATCTCGTCCGATAAAGATATCATGCAGGTCGTTACCGACCGCGTGCAAATGCGCGATACCATGAAGAATAAGGATATCGGTATCCCGGAGGTCATAGAGAAATTTGGCGTGCCGCCGGAGAAAGTCATCGATATCCAGTCTCTGGCTGGTGATAGCGTGGATAATATTCCAGGTGTGCCGGGCATTGGTGTGAAAACGGCGGCCCTGCTGATTAATGAATATGGCGATCTCGATACGCTTTTAGAAAAGGCGGGCGAGATCAAGCAAAAGGGCCGGCGGGAGAAACTTCTCGAGCACGCCGACTCGGCCCGTATTTCGCGGGAATTGGTCACCCTGATGCGGGATGTGCCCGTTGAAATCCCCCTGGAAGATCTGGCTGTACGAGACCCAGATCTGGATGAGCTTTTCGGCTTTTTGGAAAAAATGGAATTTCGAACTCTGACCAATCGCGTACGAGAGGCCATAGGCGAGGGCGATACAGACGGCCTTCGGCGGGATGATACGGGCGACAAACCGCCAGCGCTCGATGCCATGCCGCCCAATGTGCCATTTGACCTCAAAGGCTATGAATGCGTGCAGACCATGGAGCGCTTGGAGCATTGGATTGCTCGATCTCACCAAGTCGGTGTCATCGGCGTGGACCTGGAAACGGATAGTTTGGATAGCGCCGCGGCTAATTTGATTGGCGTGTGTTTGGCTGTGGCCGACAATGAGGCGTGTTATATTCCGCTAGGCCATACAGGCGGCGGCGATCTTTTGGGAGACGGTGCCCCGCAGCAGATTGATTTGAAAGCCGCTCTGAATGCGCTGCGTCCGCTCATGCATGATCCAAGTATTCTAAAAGTCGGGCAGAATTTCAAATATGATCTAGGCGTATTCCAGCGCTATGATATTTATCCTGCGCCTTATGATGATACCATGCTTATGTCCTATGCGCTTGAAGGTGGCCTACACGGACACGGCATGGATGAGCTCTCAGAGATGTATTTTGGGCATAAACCCATTTCGTTCAAGCAATTGGCGGGGAGTGGCAAGAAGGCCAAAACTTTCAATGAAATTTCCCTCGAAGATGCGACGCCTTATGCAGCCGAAGATGCGGATGTAACGCTACGGCTGTGGCGGCATTTCAAACCCAAGCTCGGCCAAAAACAGGTCGCAACCGTTTATGAAACCCTTGAGCGCGGCTTGCCCAAAGTCGTCGCCCAGATGGAAAACCATGGCATCAAAGTTGACCGATCCGTGCTGGCACGTTTGTCCTCTGATTTTTCACAGAAAATGGCGCAGCTCGAAGACAAAGCAACGGAGCTAGCCGGCCAGCCGTTTAATGTGGGCTCGCCTAAACAATTGGGCGAGATCTTGTTTGGTAAAATGGAACTCCCGGGCGGCAAGAAAACCAAAACCGGTGCCTGGCAGACCGGCGCGTCTGTGCTTGAGGACTTGGCCGGTGAAGGTCATGAACTGCCGCGTACAATTCTCGATTGGCGTCATTTTCAGAAACTGAAATCCACCTATACGGATGCTCTGGTTAACCAGATTAATCCGGATACGGGACGTGTTCACACCAGTTTCTCCCTCGCCTCTACGACAACGGGGCGTTTGTCATCCTCTGATCCGAACTTGCAGAACATCCCGATCCGCACCGAAGACGGACGCATGATCCGGGATGCTTTTATTGCGGAACCTGGTCACCTATTAGTGGCCGCCGACTATTCTCAAATTGAACTGCGTATTCTCGCCCATGTGGCAGACCTGCCGACCATGAAACAGGCCTTTGCGGACGGGGTGGATATTCATGCGCTCACCGCCTCCGAGATGTTTGGTGTGCCGCTAGAGGGCATGGATCCTATGATCCGCCGCAA
>CALDSY010000017.1 GCA_937924355.1 uncultured Caulobacterales bacterium | reverse complement strand
GCCGGAAAAAAGGAGGCAAGCGCAAACAAAGCCTGCGCCCCAAAATAGAGGGGCGTAATGGCCAGGGCATTGGCGGGCGCGTCATCCACAAACCGGTCCCGGGCCACAAACATATCGGAAATGGCGAACACACTGGCCGCCGCTGGTACCATACATAAGGGCACGCCGAAAGACGCAATGACCATCGTCACGATAATCACGGAATAAATAGCCACAGGGATTTTGAAATCAGCCGGTAGCTTGGTCCGGATCCATAAAAAATAAGCCAGCCCGGCGACGATTGGCAAAACAGCCAGAGCATATTTCAAAGTTGAAAAGCTGAAGGCTGGGTGATGAAAAAACGCGAGCGTATAAAGAATATGCCCGGTGGCAAAAGCAGCCATACCCAGCTTGAATTTCAGCGGGCTTTCCCGGGACAATAATAAGACATCCCCAATGGCACAGGATATTAGTCCCGCCAAAATCCAGCGGCCGAAACTCCAATCCTGCGCGCTGGCGAGCAGGGCGATGGCAATAAAGCCCAATGCGGCGGCAGGTTTGAGGAAGTTCTGCGCCCGACGATTTTGCTTAAACTCGACCCAGGTGAGTGCGGCGACGAGGAGGGCGTATAGAGCGAGAAACATGGGCACGGGTAAAACATGCCACGGATAAGGGAGAATTAAAACATACAAAATACGCGCTCACCCTGCCCTCGGCAGGATGAGTCGGGTTTGAGCAGCTTACCCCATCACCAAACGATAGCCGCCGGGTTCTGTGACCAATAATGTGGCAACGCCTTTTTCCGGCTCGATCTTTTGGCGCAGGCGGTAGACATGGGTTTCCAGCGTATGTGTGGTGACGCCGGAATTATAACCCCAGACCTCATGCAAAAGTTCATCCCGGCCTACCGGCTTGCCGCCCGCCCGATAGAGATATTTGAGAATATTGGTCTCTTTTTCCGTCAGGCGAATCTCGCGCGGTTGATCGCCGTTTTCATCCACTGGGGGGACCATGCGCTTATAGGCCGGCTTGAACTCATACGGACCGATTTTGAATGTGGCTTCTTCGCTTTGTTCAAAACTGCGCAGATGAGCCCGCAGGCGCGCCAGCAATACTGCAAAGCGAAACGGCTTGGTGACATAATCACTGGCTCCGGAATTGAGCCCTAATATTTCATTGGCCTCACCGTCATTGCCGGTCAGCATGACAATCGGCGCGGCCACACCGGCCTTGCGCATAATATCGCAGGCTTCTGTGCCAAGCATATCCGGTAAGTCCACATCGAGCAGGATCAAATCAAAGGGTGAGGCTTTCGCCAGCTCAATGCCGTCTGTAGCATTGGCGGCGCCGGCGGTTTCAAATTCATCATAGAGTGAAAACTGATCCATCAGCTCTTCGCGCAGATCATCGTCATCATCAATCAGGAGCAGTCTCTTTTTAACAGCCATGGTAGTCCTCGTTTTTTATCGTCGTGGTGGGCCGCTTTTATGCTTGCAATGACGAATAGGCTAATGCCAGTTTGCTCGCAAGCCTTCAAATTGCCGTGAGGTTATAGTGAGTATTACGGTGAACAGCACCGCCCGGACCATAATTATCGACGGACAACCCTATCCTTGCCGTATAGGTCGCGCCGGCGCTATAGATATGGCCAAAGGCCGCGAAGGGGATGAAAAAACGCCTTTGGGGCAATATGTGTTTCGCTTTGGCTTCTATCGGGCAGACCGCCTTCCAGAGCCGCCGCCGACACTATTAACCCTGCGCCCGCTCACGCCCGAAGATGGCTGGTGTGATGATCCTGCTCACCTCGCCTATAACCGTTTCGTGGCGCTGCCGTTTGATGGTTCCCATGAAAAACTATGGCGCGAGGACGGGGCTTATGATGTGGTTCTGGTGATGAGTCACAATGATAGCCCGCCCGAGCCCGGCCTAGGCTCCGCCGTTTTTATCCATATCGCACAGCCTGACGATCGCCAAACTTTGGGCTGCGTGGCGGTCACGCCGGATGTGATGGTGAAACTGCTCAGGACGATCGCGCCGGAAATGGGAATAATGATTGAATAAAACCAGGCCCAAATCCAGCTGATTATCAGGCTACCCTAATGGGTGTTTTACATGAAAAACAGATATAAAATTTAAGGCCTAACCGGTTTCATATTTGGTTGCGGCAAAAATCTGTAATGGCCTTTTATATCTGTATTAAACAAAAGATCATCTTCGACGACGCCGCCCCCTACATTATGAATGACAAGCGGGGTTCCCCACTCGGACTTTTTATCCGAGACAATGCCAATATGCGGTAAGCGCCCGCCGAGACGCCAGCTGACGATGTCACCGGGGCGATAATCTTCTGGATTTTTTGTTACGCTTAACGCAGCACCTTTGCGTTTGAGAAAGGTTTCGAGATTAGGGACGCGGCGATGGTCGATATTTTTGTCGGCCCGTTTCAAGCCCCAGTTTTTGGGATAGCTTGAAAAATTGGCGCGCATATCTTCGTGGACGGCTTTCTGGAAATCAAAATTCAGCGCTGTCCGAAAGGTGCGAATGACAACATCCGTGCAGACGCCCGTATCCGGATCGACATCACCGCCCGGATAAGAGAGGCGCACATATTTAGGATCATAACGAATATCCAGATGTGTGCGCGCCCGCGCCGTTTCCACCAATTGAACAGAATTCGGATGGGCCCCATAAGGCGTTTTCGCGGTGGCTGCCGGACTAAACGCCAGCCAAGACAGGATCAAAATAGAACTGAGAATGGGGCGCATCAGGGATCTCTAGCAGAATGACAAATGTTCAAGTCTGGAACAATACTAGCGCCTGGTTAAAAAAATTTGAAATTGTTTTGGCACCTGTCTCGGGCGTCAGGGTTGACTATCCGTCAGAAGAAATTCCGCTTTGCATAATGGCGACCAATCTGTCCGGCGGTATGAAACAGGGCGTTTCCCAAAACAAAATGCGCTGGCCACCAATGTCAGCATTATCAACAGACCCGGCGCCGTTCCAAACCGTTACATGTCCACTAAAAGAGTTTCCCGGGACATTGAAATCCATAAGTAAAATGCCAGGCTTGGCGGGAAGGTCCCAGGTCGTGCCGCTATTATCGGCAATTACAACATCCGGCGGGCCAAAAGCAGACAGTAAATACCGCTCCATATCCGCAACGCGGTAAATATATTGGTCCTTATTGCCGCCCGAGACCGACTTGTTATCTCTTTGTCGCGGGATTTTGTGACCGGCTTTGTTCAGCATATGGGATAAGCGGACCGAGCACGCATTGGTCCAGCGGCCCTGGTCGAGCGGCAATGTCCCGTTGATTTCCACATATCCACCGATCTCGCCCCAAATACCTTCCGGACGATCATAAAGGTAGTTCTCCCACATGAGCTGTAGGTTGGGCCGGTTTTTTACCTTGCCGTCGGCCAGAAACTCTTCGCCGCAAACCAGTGGTTTTTGGGCCCCATAAACCAGCGGGTCATAACGGGGGGGTTCGGGGGTAGCGGGGTCGCTCTGGCTGATGGCAGCGTCATCTTTATCGGTCGCCGCTTGCGGGTCTTTATCGGTTTTCTTAAGCGTCGCACAGGCCGACAGCGTGAATGTCAGGCCCAAAACGGTCATATGCTTCAGAAGGTTTCCCATGATTTTCCCCAGCCCTTTTTGTCCCGCTCAGAAAGCCTAATCAAGCATCACGGTTTAATCAAGCAAAGGCCTGCTCAAAAAATAATAATTCATTAACCATAATCTTTGGCCCAGCTCTTGCTTCTGTACCGCCATGAGACATTTTTTGGTTTATTTTGGCTTATTTCTGGTGTTCGTCTTCGCAGGGGGAAGCGTGAAAAAGTTGGATGCTTATTCCAAGCGCTATGAAGATTGTGCGAAAAAGTGGCAAACGTCCGTTCAGTTGGCCGATGGTCAACGCCGTCTCGCTGAGCGCCTTCTTGAGATTGAAGAAGAAAATCTGATGACCTTGGGCGGAGTGACCTGCCCCGCCTTGCGGCCTGATCATTCTGCTTTGGTTCGTTCAAAGCTGGAAGCCGTTATCCAAGGCTAATCCAAAAACCTAATCCGCTTTTCCAAAGATCCACCACCCCATAAAAAAGGCCCGCAAGAGCGGGCCTAAAGTTAAGTTGGGGACACCCACGTCTATTTAGTGCGGCGCCGTACAGGCATAGCTGCCATGGTAGTGGCGACCGCCTCCGTAATAGGACGTGGTGCGGGACACCGGCCTTGTATAGCTTGTTGTGTGATAGGTCGGTGTTGTGGAAACGGTCTGGTAGGACTGAGCCGGATAGCTGTTTGTATAGCTCGGCTGGCTGACCGTGTAACTCTGAGTGCTATGGGACGTATAAGGCTGGTAGGTGACCGCCCCGGTGTTGTAGGTTGTTCCGTAATTGACCGCCCCGGCGCCATAAGTCGGCTGGGTATAAACCGGATGGTTGGAATAGGTCACCTGATCCTGATAAACAGGCTGTCTGACGGGCGTCGAACCATAAGTGGTTCCGCCGTAAGTGGTTCCATATGTTGAGCCACCATAGGTCGTGCCTTGGGATGGATAGCTGGTACCGTAGGTGCGGCCTTCTTGGTAAACCGGGTCACAATCGATGGATTTATCGGCAATACCGGCTCCGGCCAATCCGCCGAGTACCGCGCCAATGGCGCTACCTTCAGTACGGGCTCCGTTTCCAGAGACCTGGGAACCGACAACGCCGCCAAGGACGGCACCGGCTAGTCCGCCAATAACCTGGCGTTTGTCTTCGCCCTTTTTACAGGCTTCATGCGCATTATAGGTTTCGCCTCCGTAATAGGATGACTGAGCCTGCGCAAGGCTCGGTAATCCAAGAGAGAGTGCCGCAATTGCGGTCGTAGAGATGAGTTTTTTCATAGTTACCTCCTGGTTAATGAGGTGACCATAGAAAGCCTCGCCTTAACTCACTATGAGAGTCTTTTTCATGTCAGGTTCATCTAAGTGAACGGGCGTCGTCTTACATCTCCGCGCCTACGGCATGGAGGTAAGCCCCGTTGGCGCGCAGCCATTTTTTGGCCCGTTTATAATCCGGGAAGATGCTGTCAACCACGGCCCAATAGGCGGCGCTGTGATTGTCCTCGATCATGTGGGCGCACTCATGTGCCGCCACATAGTCGAGCACAAATGGTGGGGCGGAGATGAGCCGCCAGCTATAAGAAATGTGGCCTTCGCCGCCGCGCGTAATACAAGAGCCCCAGCGGGAGCTGGTATCACGGACCTGAATTTTTCCAACGGGGCGTCCGACGGCGTCGGCATATTGCAGCGTCGCTTCGGTTAGGCGTTCGCGGGCCTCCCGAATTAATAGGCGCCGGACCCGACCCGAAAACGCATCATCCGGAGCAGGCACGATAATTTCGCGAGTGTCCCGGTTCACCTTGGGACGGCCCCGTCCGCCCGGATGGACCAGACGGTAGATCTCGCCCTCAAACAAAATAGGCGCATCAGGGGTGAAAGGCTGAGCCGGGGGCAGGGCCTCGAGCTGCACTTCGACCCAGTCTTTTTGCTCCCGGACAAAGCGCATGGCGCGCTTTAGAGACTTCATATTTGGAATGCTAACTGTGGCTTCGCGCTCCGAGGGTTTGACTTTCAAAGCGATTTTCTTGGACCGAGGTGAAAGAATATAGAGAATCCGGGGATCATCCGGGTCCCTTAACGGGAGTTTCACTTTGGATTCATCGCCGGACCTGCTAAGAGGGCTGGAATTTTTAAGTTTTGAAAGGAATCCCGACATGATTACCTTGCGTCATACTGTGAGTGCTTTGGCCGTGTCCACCCTGCTTGTCTTTGGCGGATGCAAAAAGAAAGATCAGGTTACAGGCGAATCAGCCGCGAATGCTGTTGATAGAGTCGCCGATAAAGCTAGCCAAAGTGTTAAAGGTGCCTTGGGTCTTGATCGAATGGGAGCGGGCGACCTGAACAAGTATTTCGAGGTGAAGAAGCGAAACTCTTCGGACGCCGATCAAGCCCTCGCATCTCTGGGCATGAATGATGGCAATGCCGTCATGAGCTGGGATAGCCGCGACGGCTCAAACGGCAATTATATCTTTAAAAACGTCAAGCTGAAATCCGCTGAAGGCAATGTGGCCGTCAAGCGCATGGAGCTCAAGGGCGTTCACATGGCAGATGGCGACGGGAATTTCGATGTGATGGAATTGTCCGACATCTCTCTCGCCGGCGCGAATGGATCTATTGATTCACTGAAAATGGCTCGCCCTCATCCCAAAGTCGCCGCCAGTATTGTCTCTGGTCTTAGCCAGCTCAACACGCTCGACGATCTGAACATGAATGTTGATATTGACGGAGCTCCATTTGGCGCCTTGATGATGAAGGGCTTAACGATGAGCTCCGATGAAAGCACTGCCAAAGTGGGCGTCATGGGCTGGGGGTCTGACGAGACCACGGGCAAAGGTTCCATGCTGGTGTCTGATCTTAATGTGAATGCTGTTACAGACACGGGCACGCCCGCAACCGTTTCTATCCAGACGATCTCGGCCAAAGATGTAGACATGAGCATCATCGATTCCCTGCGCGACTCGACTTCTGGCAATACATCCATGTCCGGCATGAGCCCTATGGGCGGCGGGTCCGGCTCGGTTGTGATTGAAAAAATGGAAGTCGTGGCCGATGCGGTGCGCATTAATCTGGACAGCCTGCAGTCTAAAACTGAGCAAAAAGGCGATGTCATCACGTCACGGACTATTCTCAAGCCCATGGTCATCAGCATGGATGATGAGGTGACCGATACGGCCATGATGCAGATCAAGTCCATGCTGTCACAAACCGGGGTGAACGAACTGACTTTGTCCGGCGATTTTAGCTCCGTGCGTAATAAAGCGACCGATGAATTGAGCATTAAAAACTCATATCTCTCGGTTCAGGATATGCTGGATTTGAACTTCAACGGAAAAATGTCAGGCATGAAGGCGGCGGAAACAAATCCAAATGCCATGACCGTGCACAATCTGGCCATCGACCTTACCGATAAAAACTTTCTGAATATGGCGTTTGAAATCGCCGGAAAGCAAAACGGGGTGACAGGTCCGGAAATGCGTCAACAGGCCTCCGGCCTTATTGCTTTGGCAGCTTTATCGGGACAAATTCCGGCGGAGATGACAACGCCATTATCCAAGTTTTTAAATGATGGTGGCACGCTCAGCCTGGCGTTAAATCCGGCCCAGCCCATGTCTATGGGCGAGCTGCAAACCATAAGCGATCCGTCCGATATCACTAAAATGGGCCTGTCAATTTCCCATCGAAAATAAGACGGACCCACAGCCTGATGTCAGTTTTGAACCGATCCCGCGGGGCTCTATTCTTGTCAGCGTCCATGGTCTTTACCATGGGCCTGTCCGCATGCGGCAAGAACAGCCAAAGCCTGGACGCTCTTAACTCTGGCGACATTGTCAAAACAGTGAAAGCTTTCGATTACAAGGGCGAAAGCTATGCCGAGACGGCGGAGCAGGCTCTGGACATGCTGGGCCTTTGGGAAACAGATACGATCACTTGGGACTCCCGGGACGGCTCGGCGGGCGACTATGTCTATACAGGTGTAAAGCTGCCCAATGGCCGCATTGATAGCCTGACCCTCAAGGACGTGCATATGCGCGGTCCGCTCGGGCCTTTTGTGAGCACAATGGAAATTGAAGGTCTGGAATATCTGGATGCTGACGGCACGCGCCGTACCCGGCTTGACAAGGGTCAGGTCAATTTTACAACCGAGTTACATAACCATGTTAACAACAAGATCCGTTTTGTAGGCGTTGAGGATTTATTCAACGATTTGATGACCCTTGAAATGGGCCCTTTATTTACAGGAAGCGGTTATTTTGACGGGCTGTCTGCGATGGTCGGAGACCGGGTTGAGATGACTACGGATTTTGTTGGTTGGCATCCCGGCCTTGAAAAAGACGAAGTGTCTTTTCTGGCTAAAAACATCAAAGCCTTTAGCACGCCAGACACAACGTCCATAGACAATAGCGGCCCCCCGCCACTGGATATGAAAGCCGGGCTGATCTCTCTGAAAAATTTCGAACTGGGCACTGTGGATTTTGAGCTCGGGTTTAACCTGAATGCGTTCAATCCCTTTGACTCCGATTATGATAGTATTCGTCTCAAAGACGTCGTCCTGAAATTTGATACGGCCGATGTGTCTCTGCCCGAAATGACGGCGGGGGTTAAGGGCAATATAAAAGGCAAATATCAATCGGTTCTAGATATGCCGTCCTTGTCTTTGAGCTTCTCCGGCGAACCGGCGACGCCGTCCCTGGCCCCGGCTCATGCCTTTTATCAGCGTTCCGGATTTGAAAAACTGGAGATTCGGGCGCGCTCTAAAACCGATCTGGATGTAAAAAATGACCGGGCCGATGTAGATTATATGACGGTCGAGGTTATCGACGGCGGCACATTGAGCTTGGATTACGATGTGTCCGGCATCCATCATTATCACACAGCGCGCGATGCATATGTAAAGCAAATACAAGAGGCGCGCATGCGTGGGTCTGTGACAGACCTGCCAGACAGCAGCACCGTAATGGATGACGCTATGCAAAAGCTTTCCATCAACGCCATGACGGTCGTTTTGGATGATGAAGCGCTTCTCGATAATGTGCTGGCGCAAATGGCCGAGCAGCAAGATGT
>CALDSY010000016.1 GCA_937924355.1 uncultured Caulobacterales bacterium | reverse complement strand
GGGCTGCTGACATCCTATAATACCGAAGGAGGCCGCGGCAGCCGAACTGTGTTGCAGGAACTGACGGCGGGATTTTTTCATGCCGCGAGCCGCATGCGCCCTACCCGGCCCGTAAATGTTTGAACTGCTTAGTCAGGCTTTCAAACTCTGCGGAGCTTTCGATCACCTGGCGCACCAGGGAATAGGTGATGATGGAGGAGCTTTGCTGAAAATCATGGCAGGTCTTCTTGATGGCCTTGCGGATCATCGCATCGTAAAACCGCAGGGAGACCCGGGGAGATTTGAGCGGCGGAATGGCCAGATTGGGATAAACCTGCCCGGCCCCCAGCGCCAAAGCAAAGCCTTGTGTCTTGTGGATTTTCGTCAGCTCATGCACCAGATATTCCTGCCGGGTTTTGGTCCCGCGCAGAGCATCTATGGCGGCGATGGTAAATTCATCCATCGGCACATTGATATCGACATGTTGTTTAACCGTCATTGGCTGTTCCTTTTTTGAACTCGATAATATTGCTGGGTGAGGCGGGCTCGTCGGCCCCGGCCAGAAGCGTGGCCGGTAGATCAAAGGTCAGGACGTGACCAAAGCCCGGCGTAGCCTGGCTCTCGAACCGTCCGCCAGCCCCGTTAATGGCCATGATGGCCGTCGAGGCGGCGAAGGCACGTTTTTCACTATCATCAAAAGCCACATGCAGGTTGGGCGACACATCCCCGGGCGACAAGTGGGCATCAAAACTGGCCAGACCATCGCCTTCATCGGAAATTGTGGCGCGCACGAAATCCTGATCCTTGAGGCGGAAGGGCGTCATCTTGACCGTAATGACATCAATAGAAGTGTGATCAATGGCGTGGCCCACAAAGAGACGTAAGCTCTCGGTCAGAAGCGCCTTGAAGGAATGGGCGCTGCGGACCCGCTCATCCACATCAAAAATGATAGAGATATCTTTTTTCGACGCCGCCGGTTGCCAGCTCTCAAGCAGCTCTTTGCGCAGGGCTTCGAGGTTGATCTTGGTCGGCGTGCTCGACCCCCGGGTAAAGACCCGGTCCTGAAAGGCCAGGCGGGCCATGGTTTCTTTGAGTGCCGTCACATGGCCGGAAAGCTTTTCGCTCATCAAGGCCGGGTCCGTGCCGCTGCTGCGGGCCATGGTATCCATGGCGGAATTAAGCGCCGTGGTCTCAAGCGCAGTTTGGCGTTCCATTTCGTCCATGAAATATTCATGGGTGCGGCGGGCATGATCCAGCCGGGCATTCTCAGCGCTTAAGGCTCGGTTCTGGCGGAACAGACGGAAGAGGCCATAGGCCCCGCCCAGAAGACCGGCCAACATAATCCAGATGCTCGAGGACAGCGCCCCTTGTTTGGACCGCATGGACCCTAATTCACCCTCAGCCTCTTCCAGAGCCCGCATTTCTGTGGCATTGACCGCGCGGACGCGGGCTTCGGCCATTTGCCGGGATTTGTCTGCCTGGGTCACTTCCTGCTTGCGGCGTAGATTCAAATAGCGAGCCCGGTACTGCTCCGCCTCAAACGGTCGGTAATAAGTATAAACATGATAATCCCCCAGAAAGAGATAGGGTTTCACAAGCTCCGCCAAAAGGCCGTCATTGAGTCCGCGCAGACCTGTGCGCACATCCTGAGCCAGGCTGAGGGCCTCCGTGGTTTCGCCCAGCGCCGCATGGGCCGCATAGGACAGTGCCTTTTCATTGAGGGTTTGACGCAGGGGCGTGCCGTCTTCGAGCAAAAGCGTGGAGAGCCGGTCTTTGGCTTCACGGTATTTACCCATGGCGAGCATAAGCCGGGCTTCGGTCATGTGATTGGTATAGGGCTGGGCCATGCGGGGCTTGCCGTCCAGCGTGATGATCCGGTGCGCCATGGCCGATAGGCCCGTGCGCTCAAATACGGCGGCGGTGCGGTTGACGATATCATAGCCGGTCTCGGCATCGGGGATATAATCGCCATAAGCCTCAAACAGGCGGCTGGCACTGGCCAGTACGGTGGAGGCATTATTCTCGTAAGAGCGCAGCAATAATTCCTGATCCGCCAACAAAAAGTCTGTGAGCCCGGCCTTGGCCACGGAGCGGATTTGGTTGCGGGCCTGATAATATTGCGCCCAGGCACAGGCATAGTCGCCGGCTTTGAGACAGGCGCGGGAACGGATGATATATTCCAAAGTCGCGAGCTCTGGTTCCTCGGCGCGGATGGGGCTCTGTACCTTGGCGGCGCCCTCTTTCCCGCTATAGGCATTGAGCAATTCGGCCATGGGCGCGCCCACAGGATCGGCGCCCAGATCCCGGAGGATTTCTGTCAGGACCTGTTCCCGGCCCCCGGAAAAGGCGCGCAGCGCTGACAAGGTCATTTTATCCACGGGCTTAACCGCCGCGGACCCGTTCAGCCCGTCACCGGCCAATGTGATGAAGCTCTCTATGCGGGCCTGTTCAATCTCGGAGACCGGCAGGAGGTTTTCCAGATCACCGTTTATGGAGACATGGGTGGTATCTACCGCCCGGACGGGCCCGGTGGTTTCAACAAATATATTAGGGTCCCCTTCGGGCAGGCCTTCCAGACGCATTTGGGTCAGCACATTATGAATCCCCTTGCGCGCCGTCAGGAGGTCCGCCTTTTTCTCGGGCGTCATGACCCGCTGATGCAGGGTGAGGGTCAAGAGATCGAAATCCAGCTTGGCCGTGTTGACTTCGCCAATGGTTGCTTCCGATACCGAAGCCAGCAGGCGTTCGGCCTCGTCAAAATCGCCGAGCAGGAGATAGTTAAACGCCTGATCCACCTGAATGGACTCTTCGAGCGCGCCGTCGCCGCCCAGGGCCGCAATGTTGATATTTTTATAGACCTCCAGAGCCTTGTCCGCAAAGCCATGGGCCGTGTAAATCCGCGCCAAGACATATTTGGCCTGATCCTGATCTTCACTGGATACGGGCGCGTTCAAAAACGCCTCTTCGGCAATGCGAATAGAGGACGGATCATAAAAAATCTGGTGATGGAGCTGCGCCGCATTAATCAGGTCCGCGAAATTGGAACTGGGCAGGCCGAATTTCACCTTGATCTTATTGCGGGCCTCGAGCGTGCGGTAAAATCCGCTAATATCCGAGCGGCGCATATATTCCACGGCCATCATGCGCAGATAGATGAGCCGGGCTTCATCATAATCCAAATCGGACTCATGGCCCCGCAGGGCATATTCCGCAAATTGTGTGGTCATGGGGTCAAAGACGCCTAGACCCCGGCTGGTCGCCGCTTCGTAATTCAGACTATTGGCAAAGAAGACCACCAGCCAGTCATTATCCGGTGCATAGGGCCGGGTCAGTTCCGACATGCGGCTGTCGAAATCCGTATCCGACAAGGTCCCGTCATCCCGAATACCCAAATAGCCCTGCAGCATGGCGGCGATTTTGATATTGCGCGCATCCTGCAGCTCATTGGCGATCCGGTCAAAGCGGTCGACGACCCCGGACAGATCAACGGTCTCATCCTCCAGCCGGGTCCAGATATAGAGGCGCAGGCTCTCTATGTTTTCCGGATCATATTTATAATCCCGGATGGGAATCCCCGTTTCCCCTTGTGACAGAGCAATAAAGAGCGAGGCATATTCCGGCGCGCTAATCCCGTCATAGGTGTTGATCTGCACGGGATTATCTGCCCGCATGGTATATTCGGGCGAGTTTTGGGCCGAGCTATTGGGCGCCGCCAAAACAGCGAGAGCCAGCCCTAAAGCGGGGATGATAGTCTTAAAAGGACGCGTCATAGCCCCCACTATGACTCAAAATTGTATATTCGTCAAATATGTAGAAACATTTTGACAGCTGTTTTTCTACAGGTTAATAGAAGCATGATTCGGGATTTCTCCTGTGGGGGTAACTAGGTGTCCTGTAATCACCGCGGGGTCCGTTCGTAGACAGCTCTAGGAACGGGCCCCGCATTTTATCCTTTAGGCGGTCAAAAACACCTCATTTGAAATCGGTGTCTGTTTCCGCTAGGGTGGCGCATGTTCCGTTCTATCGCTATGATTGGCCCGTTGACTCTCCTTGTCTCCCTCCTCGTATCTTTGGGCGCCTATTCCAGTGCCGCCGCGCAGGTGGTCGTGCAGGGCAATAGTGAGGCGCGGGCCTGTTATTTCCACGCCGCCGGGGACCTCAAAGGCCGGAAGTCTTCTGTCAAACGGTGCGAGACCGCGCTGCGCCAAGAAAACCTGGACCGCAAGGACGCCGCCGCCACCCATGTTAATCTGGGTATCTTGTTGATGCGCCGGGGCGATCACGCCAAGTCTCTGGCCGCTTATGACCGGGCCATTGATTTACGGCCCAATTTGGCGGAGGCCCATATCAATCGCGGCGCCTGTCTCATCTTTTTAGGCCGCCCGGAAGACGCCATTTCAGCCCTGAGCCAAAGTCTCGATCTGGGCACGGATCATGCGGCCGACGCCCATTTCAACCGGGCCATCGCTCATGAGCGCCTAGGGAATATTAAAGCCGCCTATAATGATCTGAAAAAGGCCCAAAGCCTGCGTCCGGATTGGGAGATCCCAACCCGCGCCTTGGAACGCTATCAGGTCGTCTCCAAAGCAAATTAATGTCCGACTTTATTCTTTATTCCCTGATCGCGTCTGTGGGCTTGACCCTGGCGCTCAATATCATTCCCCGGCTGTTTCCCAATGCGTCCCGCCGGACCGTGGACCGCATGCATGAGCGCATGGAGGAACAGGCCCGTCAGGTGGAAAACGGCGAACGTCCCAAGGTGAAGGTTTTCTTCCCCTGGAAGTTCATGATCCTGGCCTCGATCATCTTGACCGTGTTTTTAAACCTGGGCAGCCTGCTGCGCTAAGCGCCGCTTCGTCCAGCCGCGCCAGACGATTAATCCGCCAATGGCGCCGGCGAGCATTTGCAGAAATAGCCCGAACCCGTCCCGGGCGCCGGCCACGATGGGCACGCCAAAGAAAACCTGCTGCATGGCCCAGAGCATGACCGCCATCGCCACGGCCCCGGCCCCCATAAATAACGGCAATGCCAGTTTGGGCATAGCGCGGGCTATCAGACCGGCCAGCCCCATGGCGATGAGCAGGGCGATTAAAATAAAGATCACATAGAGCGGGCCGAAATTGACCACATCATAAAGCGTATTGGACAGGCGCCTTGCGAACGTCATTTCGGCCGCATAGGCCGGGCTGACGGCGCTGGAGGCGGCGATGATTTTCTGGGTCGAAAAAACCGCGCCCAAAGCGGCTGTCACCAGGGCGGCGAGCAGGAGACGCGGAAACGGTGCGAATAGTTTTTTCATAGCCTCTTCCTTTGGGCATGCTATAGCACAGCCCATGAAACGCGCTATCCTTTTATTCTCGGCTCTTATCCTGACCGCTTGCGGCGGCGGGGCGGAGCCTTTTGCCGACATAAAAAACATCCCGTCGACGGAGTTCACCATTGAGACCGTCTCCGACGATCTAACCAAACCCTGGGGCGTGGCGGTGCTGCCAAGCGGGGCTTATTTTGTTACCGAGATCGGCGGGACGGCCAAGCGGATAGAAGACGGCACGGCGCAAGCCATCACCGGTCTGCCCGATGACATTTTGGTCAATGGCCAAGGGGGGCTGATGGGCGTGGTGCTGGCCCCGGACTTTATCAAAACACGGGATATATTTCTCACCTATGCTTACGGCACGGAAAAAGCCAATGGCACTGCCGTCTACCGGGCGCGCCTTCAGGGCGATAAGCTCGAGGCCGGGCGGGTGATTTTCCGCTCCACCGAAAAGGCGGCGGGCTCGCATTTTGGCGGGCGGATGGTATTCCTGCCGGACGGGACTTTAGTGGTCACGCTGGGCGACGGCTTTGCTTACCGGGAGCAGGCACAAGTGCTCTCCAACACTTTGGGCAAGATTGTGCGCCTGAACAGGGACGGCACGGTGCCCAATGATAATCCGTTTTTGGGCCAAGACGACGTGGAGCCCCAGATTTATTCCTATGGCCACCGCAATGTGCAGGGCCTGGCCTATGATACTCAGAGCGGGACCTTATGGGCCCATGAGCACGGCCCCAATGGCGGGGATGAGCTGAACCTCATTAAGGGCGGCGCCAATTATGGCTGGCCGCTAGCGACCAGCGGCACCGATTATAACCGGGCCAAGATCAGCCCCTTTAAAACCCTGAGCGGCACGGAAGATTTTGTCTATGACTGGGTGCCCGTGTCCATCGCCCCCAGCGGGCTGACCATCTACCGGGGTAATATGTTCCCGGATTGGCAGGGCGATGCCCTGGTCGGCGCTTTGGCGAATAAATCCCTATGGCGGGTGGACCTTGAGGGCACAAAGGCCGTGGGCGCAGAGCGTCTGCTGGGCGATCTCAATCAGCGGGTGCGCGATGTGAAGACGGACCGCGACGGGGCGGTTTTGGTCATCACCGAATCTGCCGATGGCGGGCAGCTCCTGCGGCTCACGCCCCAATAGGCCCCTTTAAGTTAACCGTGCCAAAAACCGATAACATTCACGCGGACGCCCTTCCCGGCCAAGAAACGATCTTTGCCCTTTCCAGCGGCAGCGGCAAGGCGGGCGTGTCCGTCTTTCGGGTGAGCGGGCCTGGGACCCGTAAGATTGTCAAAGCCCTCGCCGGGCTTGCAAAACCAAAGCCCAGGTTCATGTTTTTAAAAACCTTCCGAGACGCCAGCGGCGGTCCCATTGATAAAGGTCTTGTGGTTTACTTCCCCGGTCCCAAAAGTTTTACGGGCGAGGACTTTGCCGAGTTTCAGTGCCATGGCAGCCAAGCGGTGATTGAAGCCATGAGCAAGGCATTGCTAAGCGCGGGCGCCCGGCAGGCGGAACCAGGCGAGTTCACCCGCCGGGCCTTTGACAATGGTAAAATGGATCTCACCGAAGCCGAAGGGCTGGCCGATCTGATCGACGCGGAAACCGAAGGCCAGCGCGCCCAGGCCTACCGGCAAATGGACGGCGGTTTGCGCGATGTTTATGAGAGCTGGCGCGCCGGGCTAATTGATGCGCTCGCGGCCATCGAAGGCGATATTGATTTCCCCGACGAGCAAGATGTGCCGGACGATCTCTCCCACGCCGCTTACGGGCCCATCACTGATGTTCTTATGGATATGAAGCGCTTGCTGGAGGATAGTGGCCGCGCCCGCTCTATTCGCCGCGGCATCCATATTGCCATTATCGGCCCGCCCAATGCAGGCAAATCCACACTGCTCAACCGACTGGCCGGGCGCGAAGCCGCCATTGTGTCAAATGTGGCGGGCACCACAAGAGACGTGATTGATGTTCAGATGACCGTGGCCGGATTGCCCGTCACCTTTTCCGATACAGCCGGCCTGCGCGATACAGAGAACGAGATTGAAGCTGAAGGCGTGCGCCGGGCCATGCTCAGCGCACAGGACGCGGATTTGCGCATCGGTGTCATCAGCCGGGACGAAGGCGGCATGGATGACATCGCGCCGGTGCTAAAACCCGACGACATCATTGTGCTCAACAAAGCCGATCTGGGCGTGAATAATATGAAGACGGGTGACCTCAACATCATCCCCGTTTCGGCCCTGTCCGGTTTTGGTTTTGATGCCTTTTACGATCAGCTCTCAGAGCGCATCACATTACGGTTCGGCGCGCGGGAAAATGCCGGGCTCACCCGGGCCCGTCACCGGGACTGTATCGAAAACGCCGTCGAGGCGCTCAACATGGCGCGGGTGTCGTTGAAGGCCGCGCCGGAACTGGC
>CALDSY010000015.1 GCA_937924355.1 uncultured Caulobacterales bacterium | reverse complement strand
CGAAACGGCGGAGAATACCTCAGATGAAGACTGGGCCCATGTCATGGATATTAATGTGACCGGACTATTTTATATGAGCCGCGCCGTCGCTAAGCAGATGCCGAATGATGGGACGATCATTAATTTGTCCTCGACTTGCGGTGCATTTGGTGCGGCGGGATTAACGGCTTATTGTGCCAGTAAAGGGGCTGTAGATCAGATAACGCGTACAATGGCGCTGGAGTTGGCGCCGCGAAAAATCACGGTCAATGCCGTGGCACCGGGCGCTATTAATTCACCTATGCTCTTTTCAGAGCACGCTTCAAAGGCCATGGCCGATAGCGTCATCGACCGTAACGAAGCCTCCATACCCATTGGGTCAGTCGCCGAGCCGCAAGAAATTGCAAGAGCCATTTTGTTTTTGGCGAAAGAGCGTCATATGACAGGATCCATCTTGCGTATTGACGGAGGATATACAAGCTGATGGCAAAGCACAGCACTAATCCAACGCTTGAAAAAGTATATGCGGCCGTCACCGACCAGGACCGACGAGAGGCCTATGATGAGTGGGCGAAAGATTATGACAAAGACGTCACTGAATTTGGAATACAGCTGCCATATGTGGGCGCCTGTGTGTTTGCCAAACATGTTGAGATTGGGACGAAACCTGTTCTAGATGCCGCCTGCGGCACTGGCATGCATTCCCTGTCGCTTAAGATGATGGGGTATGACGGGTTCCACGGGATCGATATATCCGACGGCATGCTGGCAATTGCCAAAGAGCGCCAAATTTATACGAGTTTGCAGCAAATGACCCTTGGAAAGCCCCTGGATTTTTCTGACGATTTTTTCCCGGTAACATACGCTATAGGTGCGCTCGCGCCCGGAAACGCCCCGCCAGAAAGTCTGGATGAATTCATTCGCGTTACACATCCGGGCGGCCTGGTGATTTGGTCGACCCATGCTCATATGAATGAGCGCACGCAACCGATGCATGATAAACGGCATCAACTTATGCGTGACAGGTTATGGGATATTGTCTTTGAAACGCAGCCCTTTGTTTCCATGCCCAAAGGCGACTCTGTTATTCGGCATGCCGTATATGTTTACAGGGTAAATTAGTATTAGAGGCGCTTCTATTTTGTTTTTTCCTAAATTTTGCCGTGGACGTGGCGCACCCGTTTATGTGACAAGTTTAAAAAAGATCAGGGGAAACAATGTCGTCGGAAAACACACTGCTGAATGGACCAATAATCAAAACAGAAGACTCTGGATTTTTTCGTGGTCTCAACAAGTATATCTCACTGATATCTATCGTCATTGCTGTTGTGTTTTTGGTCTGGGTCATGATGTCTCCGGAAAAAGCTGCGGAAATTCTGGGAAAAATTCAAAGCAGATTTAACAGTAGTTTCGGTGGCTGGTATTTATATGTATCCGCGTTTTACGTGATAGTTTGTTTGGCATTAGCCATATGGCCTAAATCAGGCCGGGTTAAACTCGGCGGGCCTGAGGAGAAGCCTGAGTTCTCTAGATTTTCCTGGTTCTCAATGATGTTTGGGGCGGGGCTAGGGGTTGGTATGCTGACCTATGCGGTCGGTGAGCCAGTCTTTCATTTCGTCGATAATCCTGATGTCATTCAAGGGAAGGCTGTTGGAGGCGAAGCCAGCAATATTCGCCCGGCTTTCAAATGGACATTGCTTCACTATGGTCTGACTGCTTGGGGAATTTACGGGATGGTCGGATTGGGTTTGGCATATTTCGCATATAACCAGAAAATGCCTTTGACAATCCGATCTGGTCTCACGCCTTTGTTTGGGAAATCTCTGTCCGGACCCTTGGGTCATGCGGTGGATATCACGGCGATTATCGCGACGATAACCGGGGTTGGGTATACAATTGCTTTGGGGGTGAAACAGTTTGCCTTTGGGCTTCACAATGTATCTGGGGCAGAATGGATTATTCCGCAAGGTGCCAAGGACCCGTCCAATTTAGCCGTGCTAATATGTTTGGCTGTCATCACTGTTTTCTCAATTCTTTCTGCCATATCGGGTGTTGGGAAGGGTATTAAATGGCTTTCCAACATAAATATGGGCCTGTCCTTTTTCTTGCTTTTATTCTTTGCCGCTTTTGGTATCGGATCTGGGGCGTTGTTATTTGCGTTTAAACACTATTTCCTAGCCATTTGGGACTACGTCATTGCCCTGCCATCCATGAGCTTCACGGTTTGGAGCGAGGGCGGAACTGTGATGGCCGAAAACGGCGAGAATGTATCTTCTGCGCTCGCCAAATGGCAGGGGCCATGGACCATCCTTTATTGGGCTTGGTGGATAGCCTTTGCGCCATTTGTCGGACTATTTCTGGCGCGGGTTTCACGGGGGCGAACAATTCGAGAATTCGTCCTAGGGGCGATGATCGCGCCGGCTTTAATGTGTCTCGTTTGGTTTGCGCTGGCAGGCGGTAGCGCAATCTATGCTGAGCTCTACCAAAATGCCAATGGATCCATTTTTGGAGCCGATCTTTCCGACAAACTATTCGCGACGATCAACTCAATATTAACGGCCGGGTCGGGCGGGGCTTTGTTTATGTCGCTCATCGTTGTGGTGTTGTTGATTACTTACCTGGTAACGTCGGCCGACTCAGCCATCTTGGTTATAACGACGATTGCCTCTGGCGGAAAATCGGACAAACGTTATGTTAAACACATTGTTTTTTGGGGTGTGCTACTGGCACTTGTTGTCGGCGTGTTGCTGGTCGCTGGGGGTCTAAATGCCCTTCGCGCGGCTATGTTAATCGGCGCAGTGCCATTCTCGCTCGTGGTTGCGTTAATGGGAATCTCGCTTGTTTTGGATTTGGTTAGACAAAGTTCAAAGTCCTGAGTAGTGTGACCTAATTGTCACGGTCGCCATCTAAAGCATGTTTCCGCCCTAGTATAACGGACTTTGATGGTTGTCTAAATGGTTGGAATAATTGTTTTAAAGCAAAGACATAGTTGAAATTGATTTATTTTTGAGGGTTGCAAAGACTAGAGGTGTACTTGATTGCCAAAACTGAATCCGACAGGGTCGAAGTCACATTAAAATTCATGACGAAAATCGTCCGCTCAGACCACAAAAGGGGAACTTTAAATGCAAAGAACTAAATTACTAGCCTATTCAGCGTTGACCGGATTGGCCATGGCTTGCGCTATGCCGGCGGCAGCTCAACAACTGGAAGACGAGATCATCGTTACCGCCACAAAGAAGGGCAGCGGTGTATCCATGCAAGACGTGCCTCTTGCTGTTCAGGCGATTGATGCGAAAGCTCTCGGCGAGCAAGGGATTACGGATTTTAATGATTATGTGCAAAACCTTCCTAATATTAATGCCGGTGGTCGTGGACCAGGTCAAAACGAAATTTACATTCGCGGCGCGGCTGTTGATGCTATCAACATTACGGTTGCTGAATCACAGGGCTCTGCGCCAAACGTTGCGCTCTATCTTGACGAGCAGCCCGTCACGGCCGGTGGTCGTAACCTAGATGTCTATATCTCTGATATGGAGCGGATCGAGGTCCTGCCTGGGCCGCAAGGCACGCTATACGGTGCCAGCTCTATGGCCGGTACAGTCCGGTTGATCACAGCCAAGCCGGATTTGAGTGAATTTAAAGCTAGCATGGGTGCCTCATACTCTTTCACCAAAGATGGCGATGATAGCAATTCTGTCGAAGCCATGATCAATGTGCCGATTGTGGAAGATAAATTGGCAATTCGTGTTGCGGCCTATTCAGACCGTAAAGGCGGCTACATTGATAACGTTCTTGGGACGATCGCTGTCACAGATAATGGCGCGCCAAACCCGTCTATTCCGGGGATTAGCTTCAACGCAGCCGATCCGAACAATAATATTGTCACGGGCACCCACTTTATCGCTGGCGGAACTATTCTAGCCAACGGAACCGTGGTTCCAGACGGCGGCCAAAACTATGCAGTCTCTTACGAGCGCGCAAGCAATGCCAACCTTGTTGAAGATAACTTCAATGATGCGTCCTATAACGGTATCCGTTTCGGCGCTAAATATGCAGTCAATGACGATTGGGAGATCCTGCTCCAGCATTCCCGTCAGGCTTTGGAAACAGAAGGCGTCTTTGACTATGACCCATCTGTCGGTGATCTGGACGTGACGCGTTTTGCACCCGATAGTTTGAATGATGATTTTAACCAAACCGCTTGGACTGTGTCAGGACGTCTCAGCAATCTGGATCTTGTCTATACAGGCGCGTATCTTGACCGAAACACAGACTCGAATATTGACTATACGGGCTACTCGAATGTCGGTGGTTATATTCCAGGTTATTTCTGTGAATATTTCTCAGCATCGTCCTTCTATAGTAATATTGCAGCGCTAACAGGCACCAATAACGGCTATAACTTCGACCCGACGATTGGCGGGAATCGCGACGTTATTGAATGCGGCACGCCGGTCAATGAAGTTCAAATTCGCAACACTAACACACGTTGGACACACGAATTTAGAGCTAACACGGATTGGGATTTCCCAGTTAATCTGTCGGCAGGTGTATATTTCGAAGACTTCGAAATTACGCACGTTGGTGACTTTAATTACGGCGGCTCAGCTGTCGGGAACTTTGACACCATTGATATCAATCGTAACGCGGGCGTCTTTGGCGCAGCTCGAAACGGCTCAGTTGTGTTTAACCCGTCTACCCAGTTCCGAAATGATAACCTACGGACTGAAAAGCAGTTCGCCTTATTTGGTGAAGCGTCTTGGGATATTTCCGAGCAATTTAACCTAACTGTTGGCGCCCGTTATTACGACCTTGATTATAACTTCGAAGGTTACGGTGCTTTCCGTTATGGTGGCCGTATCATCGACGTTCCAGGCTTTGAACTGGCTGGTCCAGGTGGCCGGACACAAGTCGGCGGCCGGGATTACTCTGTAAACTTGGGCGAACTTGCGCCAATCAAGACATCTGACACAATCTTGAAGGTTACAGGTACCTATAAGCCAAATGACGATATGCTGTTCTATGCAACATGGTCAGAAGGTTATCGTCCTCCGGGCATTAACCGCGGTGCGGCCCGTTCGCCTTATGTGGCTGGATCCAATAACACTTATACGGATCTGCAGGGCAATGAGCAAAGCTGCGGCCCAGACCGTGCGGTTGGTTCAAACCAGACCAATGGCTTCCCGGGTTACTGTCTGCCTTATATCTTCGAGTCAGACACACTTGAGAATATCGAGTTTGGCTGGAAAACCACGCTCATGGACAATAGAATGCGCCTGAACGGTGCCATCTATCAGATTGATTGGAACAATATCCAAACGTCACACTTTGATTCACAGAACATCTCAATCTTTACATTGGTTGATAATGCTGGTGATGCAAAGATCCGGGGCATTGAAGCAGATATGGCTTACCAAGCCAGCGACAATCTAACCGTGTTTGCTGCGGGTTCGTTTAATGACACAGAGCTTGTCGGTATTGATCCGGCCTTTGCTTTCGTCGTAGCGGATGTTGGTTCAGCGCTTCCTTTGACGCCGAAAGTACAACTTAGTGCTCGTGGTCGTTATGAGTGGGACACTAACTTCTTTGATATTGCTGATACGACTGCGTTTGCGCAGATTGGTGGTAAGTTTGCTGGAACATCAGTCAACTCTCTTGTCGACACAGCGACTGAGCCGCAGGAAGAGCAAAGCTCTTACTTCTTGCTTGATGCCGCCATTGGACTTGGTAGCAATGAAGACGGATGGAACTTGGAGCTATTTGCCAAGAACATCACGGATGAGCGTGCAGAGCTGCACATTAACCGTCAGGACTTTATCAAGCGTGTCACAACCAACCGCCCACGAACAATGGGGGTTCGGGTACGCCAAGACTTCTAAGTCAGGCCCAATATTGATTATGAGGCGGGCCTTGGTCCGCCTTATTATTTTGTGGCGCGAACTCTCAAAAAAACCTAGTTTAGAGCGCGTAATTATAAGCCCATTATTGAAATAGAGTGCGCAGAGCTTAAGAAAGTTTATGACAGCTGAAACTCCATCCACAGCGCAGGTAGAACTCGCGAATATTCGCGAGCTTATGAAGCGCGGTGATATGGCGGCAGCCTCCGAAAAATTGACGGTCTTATCAGAAACAGCCAGTGAGAATTATGAGGTATTTTTCCTCAAAGCCGTTTGCGAACGCCATACGAATAAAATGCCGCAAGCCCTTGAAACTTTACAGAAATTAAAAACCATAAGGCCGGGTTACGGACGGGCCTATCAAGAAGAAGGTCACGTCTTTTTAGCCATGGGCGAGAAAGACAAAGCCGTCACAGCCTATCGTCAAGCTATTAGCTATAATGGGTCTCTATTGGCCAGCTGGCGCGGACTGGTAAATCTGCTGGATAATGACAGTGCGCAAATGCTTGAAGAAGCGAAATCACAGGTATTCAAACTATCTTCTTTGCCGCCAGAGCTCTTGAGTGTTCGCAATATGACCGCCGAAGGTCGTTACTATGATGCCGAGCGGCTTTGCCGGCATTTTCTTATGAAAAATAAGACCCATGTGGAGGGCATGCGTCTTCTGGCTGATCTGGGCGTAAAGACCAATGTCCTGGATGATGCGGAGTTTATTTTAGAAAGCGCCGTAGAATTTGAGCCTCATAATAATTTGGCGCGTAATGATTATGTGGGCGTTTTATACCGCCGGCAAAAATATGAGCTCGCGTTAAAACACGCCAAAATTCTAAAGGATAGAGAGCCCCATAATCTTGACTATGAAATCGGCTATGCCAATCAATGTATGGCCGTTGGCGATTATTCGCCCGCCATGGAAATCTATGAGCGGGCCATTGTCGCCAAAGCCGAGCGCCCAGATTTGCATCTGGTCTATGGTCACGGACTGAAAACAATCGGCCATATTGATCCGGCCATTTCGGCTTATCGCAATGCGTATAAAGCGCGAGAAAATTTTGGTGACGCGTATTGGAGCCTTGCCAATCTAAAGACCTATAAATTCACGCAAGATGAAGTAACCGCCATGAAGAAATGGGAAGATGATGACGGGACTCATATTGAGGACCGCGCCCATCTAAATTTTGCCCTCGGAAAACACTACGAAGATGCGGCTGAATTTGAAGCCAGTTATATCCATTATGAAAAAGGCAATAGCCTTCGTCAAACTCAGATCAATTACGACAGTGAAGGCATGAGCCAGCGGCTAAAATTACAAGCCAGTATTTGCACATCTGCCTTTTTCGAAAAACATAAAGGATCAGGTCACCCGTCAACGGACCCGATTTTCATCGTGGGTCTGCCGCGCGCAGGATCCACACTGCTCGAGCAGATTTTGGCGTCTCATTCGCAAATTGAAGGCACGCTTGAGCTGCCGAACATCCAAACTCTGTCCACGCGATTAGATGGCCGCCGAAAAATCGATGAACCGCCGCGCTATCCAGCGATTTTATCCGATATGGATAAAGAGCAGCTCGTGAAGTTTGGCGAAGCCTTTATAAATGACACCCGTATCCACCGCAGTGATACGCCATTTTTTATCGACAAAATGCCCAATAATTTCCGGCATATTGGCCTGATTAAGCTCATCCTGCCAAAGGCAAAGATCATCGATGCGCGGCGCCATCCCATGGCCTGCTGCTTTTCCGGCTTTAAACAGCTGTTCGCGAGCGGTCAGGAATTTACTTACGGCCTAACTGAAATCGGGACCTATTACAGGGATTATGTCGAGCTAATGGATCATTGGGACGACGTGCTTCCGGGCGATATTTTGCGGGTGCAATATGAAGATGTTGTCGCGGATACGGAAACGCAGGTTCGTCGTATTTTGGATTATTTGGAACTACCTTTTGAACAGGCCTGTTTAGAGTTTCACAAAACAGAGCGGTCCGTTCGGACCCCGAGCTCTGAACAGGTGCGCCAACCCATATTTAAATCCGGCCTTGAGCAATGGCGCAATTTTGAACCCTGGCTTGACCCGCTTAAGAATGCGCTCGGACCAGATATATTAAAACGTTACCCAATATAGGGGGAGAGAATGGCTAATCAAAAAATGAGCGTTGCCGAGATCCACGATCTGGCGAAATCAACATTGATGAAATTTGGCGCCGATGGTGCCAATGCGAGCGCGGTGGCCGATACGATTACAATGGCCGAACGCGATGGTTGTTTGTCTCACGGATTATTCCGGTTACCAGGCTATGTGGCGACACTAAAGAGCGGCAAGGTCAATGGTGAGGCCAAACCGTCTGTAAAATCGCTGGCGCCGGCCGTCGTTCAGGTCGATGGCCATAACTGTTTTGCGCCCCATGCCTTGCAGGCCGGGCGCGCTGCTTTAATCGACGCCGCCAAGACCTGCGGGATCGCGGTCATGCCGATGATCCGAGTCCATCATTTTGCAGCCCTTTGGCCGGATCTAGAAGAGATTTGCGATAATGGCCTGGCAGCCTTTTCCTGTGTGAACTACAAGCCCTCTGTCATTCCGGCGGGCGGTAAGAAGGCGCTTTACGGGACCAACCCAATCGCTTTTGGCTGGCCGCGTCCAGGTAAGTCACCAATGATATTCGATATGGCGACGTCCGTTATGGCCCGCGGCGAAGTGGGCATTGCGGCGCGTGAGGGCCATACATTGCAAGAGGGCGTCGGCGTCGACGCAGATGGCAATCCAACGACAGATCCCAATGAAATTCTCAAAGGCGCACTTTTGGCGTTTGGCGGTTACAAAGGTTCATCGATTTCCATGATGGTAGAGCTCCTGTCGGCGGCCATGATCGGAGAGAGCTTTAGTTTTGAAGCGGCCGAGCGCGACATCGCGGACGGCGGACCACCTCAGGGGGGCCAATTTGTATTTGCAATTAATCCTTCATTGGTGCGCGGCAATGATGATTGGGCGGATCACGCTGAAGGCTTTTTTGATAAAATTTATGCGCAGGACGGAACGCGCCTGCCAGGGGATCGTCGATATCAGAACCGAGCCAAACATGACAAAGAGGGTGTTGAGGTTTCACCGATC
>CALDSY010000014.1 GCA_937924355.1 uncultured Caulobacterales bacterium | reverse complement strand
TATTCATACTCAGTCAAACTATTGACCAATAAATGTATCAGCCCGTGTTTGGGGGCATTGCCGGGCCATTCGGCAAACACATGGAGTTGGTCGAGCCGCCAGTCTGGTAAAACATATTCCAGTTGTTGGGAATTCACGCCATCTTCCGCCAGATATTTGGGTATTGAGGTGACGCCCAGTCCATTAGTCGCCAGCCGGTAGAGAGACCGCACATCATTGGCAAAGACCCGGGCATTGGGTTTGATTTTAACGATTGTGTCTTTTCGGGTAAAACCTATACCTCGGGTATGGACCGGGGATAGGGCCAACCAGTCCAATTCCTGCAAATCAGAAGGATGCTTGATCCCCGCCCGGCTATTGAGATAATCGGGCGATGCGACCAGGACCCGGTCAACGGTAAACAGCTTTCGTGTTGTGGGTGATTTTTTGGCCCTAAGCCAAAACCGGATGGCCACGTCAAATCCGTGATCGATTAATTCCTTGGTCGAGTCCGAAAAATCCAAAGTCAGCCGGACCCGGGGATAACAGCTCATAAAATGAGCGATGGCATCGGTGAGCCTGGACTGGGACAGGGCCGAGGGCAGGGTGACCCGCAGCTCACCGCTGGGATCCCGGGACGTGCCGGAAATATCCAGCAGCTCGTCCTCAACGGCGCCCAGCATTTTCCTTGTGGCCGCCAGCAGGCGCTCTCCGTCTTTGGTCAGGGTGAGCTTGCGGGTCGAGCGGTAAATCAGGGTGACGCCCAGATGTTCCTCGAGTTGGGAGATGTGATGGCTGACCACAGAGGGAGAGAGTTTAAGCTCATTGGCCGCCCCGCGAAACGAGCCATGATCAATGGCTTTTGCGAAGATGGCCATTTGGCGAAGGCGGTCAATCATTATTCAATATATCCGAACAGTCAAAATTATTTATCCTGTCTTATCATGTAATGTCTTCTTGTCCATATTAGGCTCAACAGAAATGTTAGGGAGCAAATTATGACCACAATTATGAAAACGATTATGGCGGGGACCGCAGCAATGGCTTTGATGGCCTGCAGTTCGCCAGCTGGTAATCCGGGCGACAAAAAAACAGTCCAGAAATTCTATGACTTTCTCAGCAATCCGGGATCGGAAAGCCACGCCAAGGCTTTTGGCGAGGCGACCACAGCCGACTGGCAAAGCATTGGTAATTATTCCGGCAAGAATAAAAACAAACAGGCTTTCACCGGACAGGTTGGCGGATTTGGAAAACTTATGCCCGATCTCAAATGGGCTGTTCAAGACATACATCAGGACGGCAATACGGTGATTGTTAGATCCCGCGCCACAGGGACGCCCAAGGGACCTCTTTTTGGCGTCAACGGCGAAGGCCAGAGCTTTGATATTCTGACCATTGATATCCACGAGCTTGTCGACGGCAAAATCGCGCGCTCCTACCATGTAGAAGATTGGGCAGGCGCGCTTCAACAGCTCACAACGCCCAAAGCCCAGGCTGCGAAAATGGCCGCTGCTGAAGGCCAAAAAACTCTAGCTGTAGCTCAAAGGTTTCTCGCGGCTGCAGGCAGCGGTGACGGCGCTACCTTAATGGAGCTTATGGCCGATGATTTTGTCTGGCATAATGAAGGTGATCCGTCTGTGCCGTGGATTGGCAATTGGGAAGGTAAGGACGAAGTCATGGGCACGTTTATGCCAAAATTTGGCGCAGGCCTTAAAGTCACAAGCTGGTCGACGGATTACAGTTTCGCCAATGGCAATCAGGCTGTTTTTGTTGGCAGCATGAGCGCCATCGCCAATAATACGGGCGTCGATACGGGCAAGTTTAGCTGGGTCGTGCGTGTGCATGTTGAAAACGGCAAGGTTAAAAGCTGGAACTGGTTTGAAGATAGCTTTGCGGTGTCTCAGGCTTTTCACGGTAAATAATGCAAAACCCATTTAAGCTCCCTTACCAGGCCCGCACCCTTAAAGTTTTTGTGGGCCTGGTATCCGCCTTTTTTATGGCGGGCTCAAGCTGGGCGGCTGACTTGCCCGATCGGCAAACGCCCATGCCGGAAACAACTAACAGTGTCCCTCATGTGCAGATCAATATCACACCGGATCCCGTGTTGAGCGAGAAATTAGTCGACCGTATTTCTGATTTGCCCGGCGTTTATTCGGCTAATACGGCTAATTCTCTGGCCGGGGCGCGCGGGTTTCGGTTACGGCCCTTTGTGAGTGTGGCCCGGCCCAACAGCCTACTGGGCGGCCGGGAATTCGCCCACTTGCACGCTGACGGCAGCTTGCACGCGTTTCTACCGCCGGAGCTGGCAAGGCAAGCGATCGAGAAAGGTTGGGGCACTTGGCATCCTTGGGCTGGGCAGAACCCGGGCTGGGACGGCTTCATCATGATCTATACGCCCAGCAACATGCAAGAGCTCGATATGGTCACTGAATTGGTCAAATCGTCTTATGTCTATGTGACAGAGAAATAACCATGAGAATTGTCCCGCCTATTTTTTGGCTTCTGGGCATTGGATTTATCCTATTGATCCAAACAGTCGATCCTTTTGCGGGTCAACTGCCCACATCCATCAAATGGATTGGGCTGACGGCATTTATTCTGGGTGTTCTCCCGGTTATGACGACAGTGGCAAAATTTGCCCGGCTTCGAACGCAAATTCATACCTTTAAAAAGCCGTCCAGCCTGTCCACCAGCGGATGGTTCCGGTTCAGCCGAAATCCGATTTACCTCAGTCAGACAATTTCTCTGATTGGACTGAGTGTATTTGCAGCATCACCTCTGGCGCTCTTGGCACCCTTGGGGTTTTTCCTGCTGTGCAATTTTCAATATATCCCGTTTGAAGAAGCCAATCTGGAAATGGTTTTTGGACAGGAATATTTGGATTACAAAAAAAGAGTTCGGCGATGGTTGTAAAATCATCAAAGATCTTTCTGATAGGACTTATCGTTTGGATACTTCTCCAGCTTTCTCGCCTTATTGCGCTGTCATCGTTTATTGTTTCCTTATGACTTTAAGCTAAGCTTCTGCTTATGACCCTCTCCAATAACAGCCAGCCAAATAAAGCGCGTCACTACCCCACGGACGCGGCGCGGACAGCGGATCTCATTGTCCATATTGTCGGGCTGACTCTGGCAATTGTCGGCGGGGCCGTATTACTGGGGTTTGCTATGGCCTCTGGGCGTCCTGGGCTGATCGCCGCGATTACTGTTTACGGGATCGGCGTCATCACCATGTTGGCGCTCTCGCTGAGCTATAATTTCGCGCCAGAGGACAAACGGGCCGGGCGGAACAAGTTTGATCACGCGGGCATTTTTCTGATGATCGGCGCGTCCTATACGCCGTTCAC
>CALDSY010000013.1 GCA_937924355.1 uncultured Caulobacterales bacterium | reverse complement strand
GGTCGTGTCACCGTCTCGGACTTCGCAGGCTATATCGATGGCGTCACTAAGATTGTCGGCCGTGTGACTAGAGATGCCGCGTGCGCCGGCCAGCTCGGCCAGAGTTTCCGCCGCCAAGGATGAATGACCAGGAATATCAACGGCAATAATATGCGCTGCGAGTCCGGCATAGTGATCGAGAAAACCGCCCACATCCTTATTGGCTAGAATGCCCGTGACCATTACGAGTGGGCGCGGGGCTTTAGCCTCAAGATCTGCTATGACGGCCGCGATGGCGGTTGCGGCGTGCGGATTATGCCCGCCGTCGAGCCAGAGCTCACCGCCTATGGCCGCGACTTTTTCAGACAGCGGTCCTGTGGTCAGGTTCTGCATACGGGCCGGCCAGCGTACAGTCTCTAATCCTTTGGCGACGGCTTCAGCGCTTATCTGCATATGCCGGGCGATAGCGATGGCCAGCCCGGCATTCATATATTGATGATCGCCCAGCAGGCCAGGCGCCGGCAGGTCCATGACCTCACTCTCAGTTTCAAAGACCAGGCCGCCGGTTTGTTTATAGGCGCGGAAGTCTCGTCCCCATTGCGAGAGCTGCAGGTTCATCTTGTTGGCTTCGGCCTCAATGACCGCTTCGACCAGATCCGTTTGCGGCCCCTGAAAACCCACGCCGTTAAATTTGAAAATACCGGATTTCTCCCGGGCGATCCCGGCAATGTCCCGGCCTAGAAACTCAGCATGGTCCAGTGCGATAGGCGTGATCCCGACGGCGGCCGGCATATCGAGCACATTCGTGGCGTCATAGCGCCCGCCAAGCCCCACTTCGATAATGCAGATATCTGCGGGCGTCTCACTAAAGGCGAGGAAAGCGGCGGCGGTCGTCGCCTCGAAAAAGGAGAGGGGTGCGTCGCCATTGGCCTTGCGCACACGGGTCAAAACGTCGACCAGTTGCTCGTCATTGATTTCTTCGGACGCAACAACAATGCGTTCTCTGAAATGGACCAAGTGAGGCGAGGTATAGACATGGGCCTTGAGGCCTTCGGCCTCTGCCATAGCGCGAAGGAAAGCGACAGTGGAGCCTTTGCCATTTGTTCCGGCAATATGAACGGTCGGCGGTAAGAGGTGGTGGGGGTTACCCAGACGTTTTAAAACACGTTCGATGCGCTCCAGCCCCAGATCGATCTTCTTGGGATGCAGGCGTGTCAGCTCATCCAGAGCTTGTTGGACGGCACCGGACATGTTTAGGCGGCTCGCTCAGAACCGGTTAAAACTGATAAAAGCCGCGCCAGTGTCTCGCGCATATTCTTGCGATGAACGACTTTGTCGACCATGCCTTTGTCTTCCAGAAATTCGGCGCGCTGGAAACCTTCCGGTAGTTTTTCGCGAATTGTATCTTCGATTACGCGGGGTCCGGCAAAACAAATGAGCGCGCCTGGCTCGGCCAGATGAATATCCCCCAGCATGGCGTAGCTGGCGGTGACCCCGCCTGTGGTGGGGTCGCACAGGACTACGATATAAGGGAGACCGGCTTCGCGTAATTCCTGTACGGCGATGGTTGTCCGCGGCATTTGCATGAGCGACAGAGCCCCTTCCTGCATCCGCGCGCCGCCAGCAGCTGTAAAGGCGACCAAAGGCAATTTTCGTTTTGCGGCGGCCATGGCGGCGGCGATAAAGCCTTCACCCGCGGCCATGCCCAGAGACCCACCCATAAAGGCAAAATTCTGCACCAAGACAACTGTGCGAATACCTTGAATATTACCAACGCCAATGGCCATGGCATCGTCCTGCCCGGTTTTGGAGCGAGCGGCTTTGAGGCGGTCCGTATACTTTTTGTCGTCTTTAAACTTTAGCGGATCTTGTTTGACGGCTGGAATGTCAATGGGTTCAAACTCACCATCATCAAAGGTATAGGCTAGGCGAAGTTGCGGCCCAATGCGCAGATGATGTCCGGCGGGCGTGACGTGCAGCAAGCCTTCCAAGTCATTGGAGAAAACCATTTCACCGGATTTAGGACATTTGATCCAGAGATTATCCGGGCTGTCCTTTTTGGCGAACATGCCTTTGACGCCTGGCGGCGTGAGTTTGGTGAGCCAATTCATAGGCGCGGTGTTTAGCGGGGAATGGAGATGGGGGCAATGGGGAAGGTGGGTTATATCGAAACCGTAACCTCGCGGCCTGTTTTGTCTGTGTAAAGGTCAATATCTTCGGCAAAGATGGTTTTGACCTGCTCATAGATTTCTGAATCATAAAGTGATTGTATCGACGGAATTTGTCCTTTGCGGCGTAAGTCTGCAATTTCGAAGGCCGGCGTGTCGCTGTACCGCCCATCGATAGACGTCAGACTATGGCGGTCATGGCCATAGAGTTCGCGGGCGTCATGGACTTTAAAATCGATCTTGCGTTTGAGGGTATTGACGGCCTTTTCAAAGTCTTCAAGCGCGAAGTAATCCGAGTAATGCGTATAAACTAAGAAATCCACCTGGGGCTGCCAGTGATGATTACTGCGCAGAATTCCCCGATTACTCAGAATTTCGACGAAGCGACGAAAGCTGACAGTTTCGGCCTTTTCACTGGTGGCGTAGATAGGAAGCAGATTCCAAATATCCACCTGGTTGCCAACAATTTTGTCCAGATAAGCACTGGCAACCCGGGCAAAAGGACAGCGTAAAATCACGAAGGAATACTCCGCTGTGATCAAGGCGCGGAGATCTGCAGAGAACGTGAATGTGTTGTCATGAATCCATCGGAAATGGCGCGGGCCTTGAATAAAGCCATTTTCAATACCAAGGCTATACCGCATGGTTGAGCAGGCATTTTTTGGAATAAAGCTGTAGATCGCTTTTTTCCGATAAAGCTCCAGCGCATGACGGGCCGCAGTATGGTGACGGATGTTTTTCTCGGGGGCGTAGGGGTTGGTGCTGATATGACGGAAGCGCTGGCTGGGCGGATTAATGGTCATGGCGTTCGGGTTTCCGGGTTTATTTAGAAGTAGGCATATATGATTTCACCCACTTTCAAAAACAAAAAAACCCGACCAATAGGCCGGGTTCGAATTTGATGGTTGAGAAGTGGTCTAATACCCAACTTTACCCAATTCCACTTCCGGAAGGTGTTATTCTCGTCCGAGATATTTCACGTCTCTGATTTCTGTTGTGATGACGGTCTCTACCATTTTGACGATAGGGTCATCTTCCTCCATTTTGTTTTTGCCGAGTAATTTTTCTTTAAATGAACGGTGTTTTTCAAACTGGACTAAATGTTCGATTGGTTCATTGTTCAGAAGAGCATGTCCAGTATCTTCACAGACGTCAGCATAGGAACAAGTTCCGATCATGTAGGATTGATCGTTTTTCTCAACGTAGAAGTACCACCCCCAGTCTTCGTTTTCGACTTCAGAGGTAACATCTAATCCGTTAGCTTTGCACTTCTTTCGAAGCCACTCGCCAACAGCATAGCCAAATATCGGATTAAATTCGTTTTTTGGTTCACTTTTGATATCAAAAATATCGGATTCAAAGCGCAATACAGTCATTTCTAGGCCCCATCTCTTTAAGTGAGAAATAGACAATAATTGTAAAAAATGGATAAAAAAACCCGACCAAAAGGCCGGGTTCGAATTTTAATAATCTAGAAGCGCGGCCTAGTAACCGGCTTTCCCGAGTTCCGCTTCCAGCTCAGGCAGGGCCTTGAACAGGTCTGCGACCAGGCCGTAATCGGCGACCTGGAAGATCGGGGCTTCTTCGTCTTTGTTGATGGCGACGATGACTTTACTGTCTTTCATACCGGCCAGGTGCTGGATGGCGCCAGAGATACCGACGGCAATGTAAAGTTCAGGGGCGACGGCCTTACCGGTTTGGCCGACCTGATAATCGTTCGGCACAAAGCCCGCATCAACGGCGGCGCGAGACGCGCCAACGGCCGCGCCGAGCTTGTCAGCAATGGCATCGATCATGGCGAAGTTTTCGCCGTTACCCATGCCGCGGCCGCCAGAAATCACGATCTTGGCGTCGGTCAGTTCCGGACGGTCAGAGACGGTCAGATCTTCGCTGACGAATTCAGATTTAAACGGGCCGGATGGGTCAGAGATTGTCTCAACAGAAGCAGACCCGCCTTCGCCTGCGCTTTCAAACGCTGTGGTGCGGACTGTGACGACCTTTTTACTGTCCGTCGACTGCACGGTCGCCATGGCGTTACCGGCGTAGATTGGACGCACAAATGTGTCCGCGCTCTCAACACCCGTCACAGAACTGATCTGCTGCACGTCGAGTTTGGCCGCGACGCGGGGCATATAGTTTTTGTGGGATGTCGTGTCAGGCGCGACAATGGCGTCATAACCACCGGCCAGGCCGACAACAACCTGTTCCATGCTCTCGGCGAGCTGACGGCGCAGGCTCTCGTGATCGCAAGCGATGACCTTGCGCACGCCCGCGATTTTCGCCGCCGCGGCTGAGACATCTTTGACGCCTTTACCAGCGACGAGCACGTCCACGTCACCACCCATCGCTTTGGCGGCGGTGACAGCTTTGTGAGTTTGATCCTTCAGGGACTCGTTATCATGTTCAGCAATTACCAGGACAGCCATTAGATCACTCCTGCTTCGTTTTTCAGTTTATCGACCAATTGGGCCACATCTTCGACCTTGATACCCGCTTTGCGGCCTTCTGGTTCGGTCACTTTCAGGACCTTCAGGCGAGGGGCTGTGTCGACACCGTAATCACCCGGTGTCTTGCCATCAATGGGCTTTTTCTTGGCTTTCATGATGTTGGGCAGAGAGGCGTAGCGCGGCTCGTTCAGACGCAGGTCAGTGGTGACAACCGCCGGTAGGCTGATTTTCACGGTCTGCAGACCGCCATCCACTTCGCGGGCCACAGACAGCGCGCCGCCATCTTTTGCGACGGTGTTGGCAAATGTGCCTTGCGGCCAGTCAAGCAGCGCCGCCAGCATGGAGCCAGTCGCGCCGAAATCATTGTCGATGGCCTGCTTGCCGAGGATGACCAGCTCTGGGCCTTCGGCGTCGACGATACCTTTGAGGATTTTTGCAATTGCGAGCGGCTCTAGATCTTCATCGGTTTCGACGTGAATACCGCGGTCCATTCCCATGGCGAGCGCCGTGCGGATGGTTTCTTGCGCTTTGGCGGGGCCGATTGAAACAACGATAGTCTCAGAGGCTGTGCCAGCTTCTTGCATACGAACCGCTTCTTCGACGGAAATCTCGTCAAACGGGTTCATGGACATTTTAACATTGGAGAGGTCAACACCGCTCTGGTCGGACTTGACCCGGGCCTTGACGTTATAATCAAGCACGCGCTTGACGGGAACGAGGACTTTCATTGCTTACTCCGAATTACGGGAATCTCATTACGGCGGACATATGCGACAATGGCTTTAGAAACACAAGCCTAGATGATGCGTCA
>CALDSY010000012.1 GCA_937924355.1 uncultured Caulobacterales bacterium | reverse complement strand
CCGCCAATGATTGTGCCCGTCGTGTTGTCACCAATCTGATTGCCGATCAAAGCACCGGCTGCGCCGCCAACGGCTGTCCCGATAAGCTTGCGGTCGCCTTCTTTATCTAGGCATTCGTGATTGACCTGGGTCGTGTAAACTTCGCCCGTCGAGCTTGTGGCGTGGTGATAAACCGGCGCCGAGGTGTTGCTGGTATACGTCACAGGCTGATGGGTTGCCGCTGGATAGCTTGTATATCCGGCTTGCTGTGTGGTGGCGGTCGTGTAACCGGCATGTTGGGTTGTGGCCGTCGTTGTCTGATAGGGTGAGTGCACTTTGTACTTGGTGCTCTGCTGGTAGATCGGACTTTCTTTGGTCGTCGAACAGGCCGCGAGCAGGGCTGGCACGGAGACAAAAATCAGGATGTTTCTGACGGACATGGCAAAACCTTTAGACAAATTCGGCATCAACGTGACGAGATATGGCTAATATTGTCTTAATAGCCCTGTGGATTGAGACATTTGCATCTCATTGGTTGACGCAGGGAAAAGCCGCCCTAAATAACAGGTCAAACATATGGAGGAAGACATGAATGTCACGACAAAACCCGTCGAATATAAAGACGGCTCGCAAACCTGTGTCGGCTTTATGGCCTGGGATGAGAGCTTTGCCGATCCAAAGCCCTGCGTTCTGATTAATCATGCCTGGGGCGGCCGGGATCAGTTTGCTGAGGAAAAAGCCATTCAAATGGCGGCGTTAGGTTATGTGGGGTTCGCCTTGGATAATTACGGCGACGGAGCCTTACCAGAATCCGTCGAGGACAAACAGGCTCTGATGAATCCGCTCAAGGACGATCGCAAGGCGTTGTTGAAGCGCCTAAAGGCAGGTTTTAATGCGGCCAGCAAACTCGACGAAGTGGATGAAAAATTCATGGCCGCAATTGGGTATTGTTTTGGCGGCCTTTGTACGCTGGATATGGTTCGCGGTGGATTGGATTTGAAAGCGGCCGTTTCGTTTCATGGTTTGTTGGATGCGCCGGATTACAAGCCCAAGAAAAGCAAAGCGAAAGTTCTGGTTGCTCACGGATGGGATGATCCTATGGCACAGCCTTTCGCCGTCACAGCGCTTGGCAAGGAACTCACGGAAATTGGGCTGGATTGGCAGATCCATGCCTACGGTCAAACGACCCATGCCTTCACAGTTCCAGGCGCAGACTCCGGTGACGGTGCGCTCAAACACAATAGCGATTCAGAGCGGCGCTCGTGGTTTGCGACCATGGATCTGCTTGGCGAAGTCTTTGGCATGCACGGAACGGGCGGCGTCGCCTAATTTCTCGCATTTGGGTTGAAACTTCCTCTTTTCTCACTAACTATAGTCATAGTCTGAGAGAAAAGAGGGAACTATGATCCAGAAATACACGAAAATTAGTATGGTCGCGTTGGCGGCTGTCTTGTCTTTATCGGCCTGCAAAGGAACCAAGGATAAGGCGGAAAACGTAGCCGATAAAGCGGCCCCGAAAGCGGAGCAGGTCGTCAACAAAGCTGACCTTGATCCCGTTGAAGCCTTGAAAAACGCCATGGCCGCGGCCAAAGCCACCAAAGGCGATGGAGACCCAGCTATCTGGAAGCTCTCCGATGACGATACAGATGTCTTCTTTTTTGGAACGGTTCATATCCTGCCCAAAGATGTGAAATGGAGCAGTCCAAAGCTCGATTCCATTATGGCGGACATGGACACACTCTACCTCGAAGCAGACGTTATTAGCCCTGAAGCCCAGCAAACCATGATGCCTCTGGTTATGAAATACGGCATGTATTCCGACGGAATGACTCTGACCAAGGCCTTGGGCGACGACGCTTCAGTCGTGGAAGCCGCTATGAAAAAGGTCGGCGTACCGTCTCTGCAAGCGGTTGATCAATTTAAACCTTGGATGGTTGGCGTACAGATGCAGATGGCGCAAATGATGAATGATGGCTATGATCCCATGTCGGGCGTCGAAATGATCATGAATGCCGAAGCGCAAAAAAGAGGCGTATCAATGGGCTATCTGGAATCGGTTGAAGACCAATTGAAAATGATTTCCGGCGGCACAGATGAAGAACAGGTCGAAGGCCTGGTTTTCGGCGCTAAAACCATGGATCTCGGGAAAGAGGTCATCGATGTACTTGTCGACGAATGGGAAGACGGGGATGTTGCAGGTCTCAGCGCGATGGTCTCTAACCCTGAGTCTATTGGCGGTGATGACGCCTATGACCGCCTGTTAACCCAGCGCAATTCAAACTGGGTACCAGAGATCGAAGCCATTCTTGAAAAGCCAGGAACCAAGCTTGTCGCCGTTGGTGCAGCCCACCTGGTCGGTCCGGACAGTGTGTTGAAAATGCTGGAGAAAAAAGGCCACAAGATCGAAGTCGTTCAGTAAGCCTTTCCATAAGACTAATAATTTGAGCCGCCTTTATGGGCGGCTTTTTTATGAAATGATCAAAATAATCACAAAAATGACAAACCCCCAAAACAGGCAGCCACCGGGTTTCTTGCGTTTTTTCTTTCGGTCATCACGGCGGTCTCTTTCGAGCGGTTCGCGCAGTCCTGCCCGAACCTCCAGCCATTCGCGCTGCCGGGCCGTCTTCAGGCTGACCTGATCATATTCCCAGTCCATTTTCTTGAAAATAAAGGACAGTGCGTCGCGGCGGATCGGAGGGTTTTTATCTTTGCGAGGCCGACGCAGATATTTATCCTTATAGCCAAACTCCCGCAATAATTCCCGGTGGAGCTTTTGGGAGAAATAGGCGGAATGCTGAAAGCCTGCTTCATCGAGCGCGTAGAAAATCATATCCCAGCTATCGATCTGATCGCGCTTCGACCGGTGATGAACCAGCCGGATCATTTTGTCGGTGATGTTTTCCAGCTCATCTGGAATGTCTTTGAGATCCTCTTTGACATAACCGTCACCGGTCGTCTTTTCGAGGCGTTCTCGGATTTGATCCTCTTTTTCATTGGCCGCCCGGTTTTTGAAGATGTCAGAAGTGGAAAATGAAGAGTCTTTGCTTTTTGGATCGTTATTCTGGGGTTCGTCAGTCATGAACAACTCATAACGAATTTCGCCGCGTTTGTTTAGGCGTTTTTGTCTTGAATGTCATTTATCTCCACTCCCAAATTTTCTTATATAGTCTGCTGCGTTCAGACGTATCTTGTCAAAATTCCCTCTTGTATTTCGGTGCTCCACAGCGCATATGCGCGCTCAATCTTAAAATCGCATTTGCAAGGATTCCCGCCATGGCGCGCCAGTTTTGTTATCATATGCAGGGCCTAACCAAGAAGTTCGGCAATAAGACCATTCTCGACAATGTTCACCTGTCCTTTTACCCGGATGCCAAAATTGGTCTGGTTGGGATCAACGGTGCCGGTAAATCGACGCTGATGAAAATCATGGCCGGCGTTGATACAGAGGTGACCGGCGAGCATTGGGCGGCCGAGGGCGTTAAAGTGGGGTACCTACCGCAAGAGCCCCGCCTCGATAATTCTAAAAACGTCTGGGATAATGTCATCGAAGGCTGCGAAGATAAGCAGATCTTTGATGCCTATAACGCTGTCGCCGTCAAAATGGCAGAGGAATATACGGACGAGCTCATGGAGCAAATGACGGAGCTTCAAGAAAAGGTTGATGCCCGAGACGCCTGGGATATCGATAGCAAAATCGAAATGGCCATGCAGGCGCTGCGCTGCCCGCCGGCGGACAGCCCGGTCGACAATCTATCGGGTGGTGAGGCCCGCCGCACAGCTCTCTGTCAGCTTCTACTCTCCAAGCCTGACCTATTGCTGCTCGACGAACCGACCAACCATTTGGACGCAGAAACTGTAGCCTGGCTCGAGAATTATCTGATTAATTACAACGGCGCGATTATTCTGATTACACACGATCGCTACTTCCTCGACAACATCACCGGCTGGACATTGGAGCTAGACCGGGGCCGCGGGCTACCACACGAAGGCAATTACTCGTCCTGGCTGGCAGCCAAAGCCAAACGTATGGATCAGGAAGGACGCGAGTCTGACAGTAAAACAAAGGCGCTCAAAAGAGAGTTGGAGTGGATTAACTCCAATCCAAAGGCCCGGCAGACGAAATCAAAGGCCCGTATTAAAGCCTACGATAAACTCCTCGAAGAGGCCGAGAACGAAAAAGTCGGACATGCCGATATTCGCATCCCCATGGGCGGACGTCTTGGGGGTGTGGTTATCGAAGCCAATGAAATCGCCAAGGCTTTTGGCGAAAAACTCTTGATCAAAGATTTGTCTTTCCGCCTGCCGCCGGGCGGGATTGTCGGCATTATCGGCCCTAACGGCGCGGGTAAAACGACACTGTTTAAGATGATCACCGGCGCCGAAAACCCGGATGAGGGGACCTTCAAAGTCGGCGAAACCGTACAGCTTGGTTATGTGGATCAGATGCGCGATAATCTCGATCCGTCCAAAAATGTCTGGGAAGCTATTTCGGATGGTCTTGATATTATCACCATGGGCAAGCGCGAAGTGCCAAGCCGGGCCTATGTAGGGGCGTTCAATTTCAAAGGCACAGACCAGCAAAAAAATGTCGGTCAGCTATCCGGCGGTGAGCGTAACCGGGTCAATCTGGCCAAAATGCTGTCCAAGCCCTGTAACGTGCTGCTGCTCGATGAGCCGACCAATGACCTTGATCGCGAGACGCTCGCGTCTCTCGAAGTGGCGCTGGAAAAATTCCCAGGCTGCGCTGTGGTCATCTCTCACGACAGATTTTTCCTCGACCGTCTCGCGACGCATATTCTGGCCTTTGAAGGCGATAGCCATGTGGAGTGGTTTGAGGGCAATTTCGCCGATTATATCGAAGACAAGAAACTCCGCCTTGGCCCGGATGCTGACCTGCCGAAAAAGCTGAAATTTGTGAAATTTGAGCGGTAAACAGTAGAAGTCGATTTCGCGTTTTGCCATTCTGGGCTCAACGCCCAAAATAATGAACTTTACAAGCGTTTCGGGTCTTGATAGCTAGTTGCGAATAATTCTCAACTAGAAGGCCGCCCATGACCGATCCAAAAATCCGAAAACTGCTCGTCACTCTGCATTTAATCTTCGCCGGTCTGCTGACGCCAGCTTTCTTGCTGGTGGCTATAACCGGCGGTAATTATCTGCTCGGCAATAAAGGCAGTATGGCAAAAACCCCTATTAGCTTAAGCGCGGATGCGGCGCTGGATTTTTCGTCATCAACACTCGAAACGGACGTCAAGAAACTACTCTCCGCCAACAATATCGATCATAAGTTTGAATATGTGAAGAACCGAGGGACGACCATTCAGCTGCGCCCCACATCCCGCAAATATATTGAAATGAAACAAACACCAAATGGCCTAACAGCAACTTGGGTGCAGCCGAGCTTGCAAGCCGGCTTTATGGAGCTCCACAAAGGCCATGGCCCAAAACTGTTTAAAACCTATTCCAAGCTCGTGGCTTTGGGGCTGCTAGGAGTCGTATTTGGCGGGTTCTTTGTCGGCATTTTGGCGCCTGCCTATCGCCGCAAAACCCTAGTCGCGACCGGGCTCGGCACGCTCTTGTTCTTCGCGCTGGTCTTTTTATCCTAAATAGGGGTTAACCGCCGGGTCGGTCATCTTAAATATTCCCTAACGCCCAGCTGCTAGTATCCGCAGGAATAATGGGTGTTTAGGATATGCGGAAATCAGCCTTAGTTTTTGCAGCTTTGCTTGGGCTTTCGGCCTGTGGGAGCGGCGGCGGGTCGGCCACAAGTGATGAGGGACAGGGATTTTTCGGCGGTAGTGGCAGCGGCGGCGCCAATTCCGCGCCGGCCTTGTCCATGACCAATCCTGATCAAACAGCCGGTGTCGGGCACGAATTTTCATACGATACCACGCAAAATGGTCAAACCTTCACAGATGCCGAGGGCAACCGTTTGACCTATACGGTCACCTTTGCGCCCGACACGGGCGAATTCACCGCAACGGACGGAATCATCAGCGGTCAAGGTTTAACGCCCGGCGATGTAACGGTTACCGTTTCGGCGGCAGACGCGGCCAATCCGGCGTCTCAATCTGACAGTTTTGTGCTCAGCGTGGCCTATGATCAAGACGCCATTCAGGCCGCCTTCGGAACGTCCATTGATTTGTCAGCTTTGGCTGACTACGACGCCCGGCCAACACCAGATTTTATTCGTGCGCCCAATACGGTGACCAGTCCCGTGACCAATGCGGGCGCGACTTTGGGGCGAGTCCTTTTTTATGATCCGGCACTGTCTGTCGATGACACTGTGTCTTGCTCATCGTGTCATCAGCAGGCCAATGCCTTTGGCGATAGTGCTGTGGTTAGCGGCGGGGTCGAGGGAGGCGTGACCGGACGGCACTCTATGCGCCTGGTCAATACCCAGTGGGGCGACGAGCCGAGATTTTTCTGGGATGAACGCGCTGCGGATCTGGAAGACCAAGTCACACGTCCTATTCGAGACCATAATGAACACGGATTTTCCGGGCAGGACGGGCGACCGGGTTTTGATGATCTGCTGACTAAACTCGAAGGCATTGATTACTATGAGGAGCTGTTTGCCTTTACGTTCGGAACGCCGGACGTGACGGAAGCCCGCATGCAGTCGGCACTGTCTCAATTCGTCAATTCCATTGTGTCTTTTGATAGCCGTTTTGATGAAGGCCGGGCCCAGGTTACAGACCCATTTGACCCTTTTCCAAACTTTACCTTTGATGAAAACCAAGGGAAAAATCTTTTCTTGTCTGGCCCCGAAGACAATGGCGCCGGGTGTCGCCGCTGTCACGCCGATCCGGAGTTTTCGATCTTCGAATTTTCCGGTCATATTGGAACGATTGGGGTTGCCGGCGATCCCGCTTCAACAGATTTCACCAATACGCGCTCGCCGTCGATTAGGGACGTGTTCAAACCGGACGGAACGCCGAACGGTCCCTTTATGCATGACGGTTCTTTGGCAACCATGCAGCAAGTTATGGATCATTACGATGTCATTCCCATCCCAGCCGACCCGGCTATACAACAAGAATTTATGGATACGATTGACACGCAGCTAGTGGAGTTTGGTCAGGTTGAGCGCCTGAATCTAACACAGGTCGAAAAGGATCAGGTTATCGCCTTTTTGCGTACACTGTCCGGGCAGGCCATCTACACCGACCCGAAATGGGCTAGTCCTTTTTAGGATTTCACCCCAAAAATAGCGAATAAATAAAGATATAAGAATTTTTTTATATCTTTTTATTTTGACTGTGTTATACGGTGTTATGGATCGTATTTCCACAGCCTTGAAAGCCATGGGCCATAATGAGCGTTTGCGCATTATGGCGCTATTGTCTCATGGCGAATTGACCGTTAGCGAGCTGGTCAAGATTCTGGGCCTGTCGCAACCGCGGGTCACCCAATATATTAAATCCCTCGAAGAAGCAGGCATTATTGACCGGGTCAAAGAAGGCAGTTGGGTGTTTTCGCGCATCAGTCGAGCCAATAAAGATTTATTCAATCTGGTCTCTAAAACCCTGGAAATGCTACCGCGAGATGACGCCATTCTGCTGTCTGATCGCCGCCGATTGGATGATGTCCGTTCAGAGCGCTCCAAAGACGCAGACGCGTTTTTCGATATGGTTGCCAGTGATGACGGTCAGCTGGGGGATGAATATCTTCCGCGCGAGGATATGGATCAGAAAATTCACGATATTCTGGGCGCGGGTTCGTTCGCCTTTATGGTGGATTTAGGCACAGGAACAGGGCGGATGCTCAAGCTCTTGTCGGATAAAATTGAACGGGGCGCTGGAGTTGATAACAACTCGGAAATGTTAAAGGTGGCGCGACATCGTTTGTCCGAAACGGGGAAATCTCATTTGACCGTGCGTCACGGCGAGCTGTCCGCAACCCCGTTTGGAACGGAAACGGCGGATTTGGTCACAATTCATCAGGTTTTACATTATTTGGATGAGCCGGCGGACGCCTTACGCGAAGCGGCTCGGCTCTTACAGTCCAAGGGAAAGCTTTTGATCGTAGACTTTGCCGCCCACAACCAAGATGAGTTCCGGGAAAAATACGCCCATCGGCGATTAGGGTTTTCGGATGATGATATCGAGGGATGGATTTTTGATCACGACCTCTCACTAAAGGCCATTGAAAATGTCTCGACAGGCAGCGGCAAACCGGATGTCCGTCTTTGGCTGTGCGAAAAATCATAGGTGAAAATTATGACCGGATTTAGCTATAGTTTTGAATTCTTTCCGCCCAAGACGGAGAAGGCCGCAGAGCGCCTCGAAACGGCGCTCGACTCATTGGAAACATTGGCCCCGAAATATGTTTCGATCACCTATGGTGCCGGCGGCACGACCCGGGAACGGACCTTTAAAACCGTTGAGAAAATTCAAAAACACCGCTCCATAAACCCGGCCACACATCTGACTTGTGTCAACGCCAGCCGCGGCGAGATTGACGATATCGTCCGGGAATATTTGGATATGGGGGTTAATCACTTTGTGGCGCTTCGCGGAGATCCGCCGGGCGCTGTCGACGGCATTTATACACCGCGCGATGACGGCTATGCCTATGCTTCCGATCTGGTCAGCGGGATCCGCAAATTGTCGCCCAAGGCCAAAATCAGCGTCTCTGCTTATCCAGAGCGCCATCCAGAGAGCGCCAACTGGGACGCCGAGCTGGCTAACCTCAAGCGCAAAGTTGATAACGGGGCGGACAATGCCATAACGCAATTCTTTTTCCGTCCGGATACCTTTTTGGCGTTTCAGGACCGGGCCGCGGATGCCGGTATCGATCTCCCGATTATTCCGGGAATTATGCTGCAGCCAAATTTCGCTGGACTGTGTAAAATGTCAGACATGTGCGGCGTTGAAGTGCCAGACGATTGGCGCGTCGCTTATGAGGCTGCGGGTGATGATTCCCAAGCCCGGGAAGAGCTGACAGTGGGATTTGCTACTGAACTGGTTGAAGACCTGATTAAAGGCGGTGTGGAGCATTTCCACTTCTACACGCTCAACACGGCCCCCATAGTGACTCGGGTTATCGAGAACCTCAAACCTCAAAAGAGCCTTCGCTCGACCGCATAATTGCTGATTTGTAATCTTCTTGTAAGTTTCGGGACATCCTAGTCCCCATAGTGCTGTCCAATACAATTAGACAGGACGACCCATGAGACACCGTACCTTTTTGCTTTCTAGCATAATTCTCAGCTGGGGTATTTTAAGCTCGGCGCAGGCCCACGAAATCCCGGATTGCGAAACCACCGAATGCCCGCCGCCGCGTATTCAACTGGCGCTTCTCCTGGATACGTCCAATTCTATGGATGGATTGATCGATCAGACCAAATCCCAGCTCTGGATGCTGGTCAATGAGCTGCAGGAGACAGAAAGAAGCGGAGAAGCGCCGAAAATTGAGCTGGCGCTCTATGAGTATGGCAATAGCAATATCTCAGTTTCCAAAGGCTATATCCGTCAGGTCATGCCTTTAACGACGGATTTGGACGGCGTTTCGGAACAGTTGTTTGCCCTGAAAACTAGGGGCGGACAGGAATATGCCGGGCAAGTCATCTCCGCGGCCGTTGACACGCTGAAATGGTCCGACGAGCCCGCAGATATGAAGCTGCTTATCATTGCTGGCAATGAACCGTTCACGCAAGGCCCGGTCAGTTTCCAAAGTGCCTGTGCTATGGCCCGCAAAAAAGGTATTTTGATCGACACGATTCATTGCGGCGATGAAAAGCTTGGGATCGATACGAAATGGAAAGCCGGGGCCGATTGCGGCGGCGGTATCTACATGACGATCAATCAGGACGAAGTCGCCCAGTTTATTCCGTCGCCTTATGATGATGAAATTATGGAGATGAATCAAAAACTCAATAAAACCTATTTCGGATATGGCGCGCTCGGGGCCGCGAATAAAGTTCGCCAGGAAGTCCAAGACGACAATGCAAAATCCATGGGATTTGCAAGCTCTATTGCGCGAGCCAAATCGAAATCAACGTCAGCCTATGACAATTCGGCCTGGGACGCGCTTGATTTCTATAAATCCAATAAGGATGGCCTTTTGGACATGGATGACGCTCAATTACCCAAGGAAATGAAGGGTATGAACCGAAAAGAACGCGAAACGTTCATGGAATCAAAGTTGAAAGAGCGGGAAAACATTGCGTCAAAAATCGCTCAGCTCGAAAAAAGCCGGGCTGAATATGTGGAAGATCAGAAGAAATCATCAGAATCTGGAAAAACTCTCGAAGAAGTTGTTGTAAGTGCCGTTAAGTCACAAGCCAGAAGCTTTGGATTCAAATAAAGCGAAAAAATATTAAAAATCAGCCTTTTCACCTGCCCATTTGTTCCCTATAAGGCGCACGGCTTGGGGATTGGGGGGCTTCACAGGCTGTTACATTTTGTATTGAGACGTGAATTAAATTGGGACTTCATTGGCAAGGCAAATCTTTACTTTCTACGAAATATTAAGGATATGTCCCTGTCATAGAACGGTCAAAAAACTGTAACGGAAGCCATAAATATAATGCTGATAGCTCTACCGACAGACCGCGGGAATAGACTCATACCCAGTGAATTCGAAACCCTGACCGATGGGTTGGATTACGCGGCGCAGTGTGCGACCGGTTTCTCCTATTACTCTGCCCGAGCTGAATTAAAGTCGGTGCTTTCCTACAAAGACCTCAGAGAGCAAGCCATGGATATGGCCAAGCGCCTTGTCCCGTTTGCAGAAAAAGACGCCCGGATCGGTCTCTGCGCGACCACATCACCTGAATTCGCCATTCTGTTCTTCGCCTGTCAATATGCAGGCCTTGTGCCGGCGCCGCTGCCGCTGCCGGTAACGCTAGGCGGGCGCAGCTCTTATGAGCGCCAATTACAGCGCATGGCCGATACCGGAGACTTCCACGCCATTCTCACACCATCGAGCATGGAAGCTATTATTAGCGCTGCTCTGAATGATCACGACACGCCGGTCATGACCTTCGAAGATGTCATGGCTTTGCCGAGCGGTGATGAGATCCGTCCATTCGGCGCGGACGAGCTCTGCTATATTCAGTATTCCTCGGGGAGTTCCAGTTCCCCCAAAGGGATTATCGGAACACAAAAATCCGTCACGTCCAATTGCAAAGCGATCGTCCAGCACGGGCTAAAGCACAATGAGACAGATCGCGGCGCCTGCTGGCTACCCATGTATCATGACATGGGCTTGATCGGCTGTCTGCTCTCGCCCATGATGAGCCAGATGAGCGCCGACTTTATGGACCCGCAGGATTTCACCCGCCGGCCAATTTCCTGGCTCAGGCTCATCAGCGAAAATCGGTGTACTATGACCTATAGCCCGACTTTCGGTTATGAGCTTTGTGTGCGGCGCTGGCGCAATGATGCTGAACTTGATTTATCGTGCCTTCGCATTGCCGGGATCGGCGGCGACATGGTTCGTCCGGAGCCTCTGTCCGAATTTTCAAATCTGTTTTCATCCATGGGCTTTTCCGAAGCGGCCTTTATGCCCAGTTACGGATTGGCCGAAACCACGCTTGCGGCCACTTTCAATCCGTTGGGACAAGGTCTCAAGCGCCACACCATCGACATGGACCGCTATGAGCGTACCAACGAAGCCGTTGAAGTATCAGATATAACTAATGCGGATCATGTCCGAACATTTGTGGCTTGCGGATCTGTTCTGCCAGACCACGAGATTGAAATCCGCGATTTTGATGGCACTGTTTTAGGCGAGAAAAAAGCCGGACGTATATGTTTAAAAGGCCCAAGCGTTTCGCCGGGCTATTTTCGTAACCAACAAGCAACGGAAGCGTCATTCTCGGCCGATGGCTGGCTGGATACGGGTGATCTTGGATATTGGTATGAGGATCAAGTTGTGGTCACGGGCCGTTACAAAGACCTCATTCTCTGGCATGGCCGCAATATCTGGCCACAAGACTTGGAATGGGCGGCACAGGCCGCTGCGCCGCATCGTTGTGGACGGGCCGCGGCCTTTTCTATTGGCGGTGCCGGTGACAATAAGACAATCATGCTCTTATTGGAGTGTCGGACGCGGGATGAAAACCTGCTCTCTGAAATCAATAATGCTGTCAGCGCGGCCATTCGTCTAGAAGTGGGTGTGCCTGTAAAGCTGCAACTGGTCCCGCGTGGTTCTATGATTATGACATCTTCAGGAAAGCTTTCACGCGCCCGCGTAAAAGAGAAGTTCCTGACCGGTGGAATTATCGACCTGCAATCTGCTGAACCGCTCAAAGTCGTTACAAGCGACGCTGCTGCCGGTTAATTGGCACAAAAACCCTTTACAATTGCAATCACGGGCGGGACGGGTTTCCTCGGACGGTATGTGATTGAACACGCCTTGGCGCAGGGGCATTCGGTCCGAGCTATGGTCCGAAATCCAAAAAAGGTCGAAGACTTTCAACACGCGAAATTAACATGGATTAAAGGCGGGCTTGGCGTGGCCGACGCTGAAATCTGCAAGGGTGCCGACGCCGTCATTCATCTGGCGGGACTGATTAAAGCCCGACGTGAAGAGGATTTTTACCGCGTGAACGGCGAGGCGTGCGGGGTATTGGGGACGGCTGCGTCCGGGGAAAAGGTCAAACGATTTGTCCTGATTTCATCCATGGCAGCGCGCGAGCCCGAACTCTCCCATTACGCAGGGTCAAAAAGGGCCGGTGAGCGGGCGTTGCAGCAAGCGTTTCAAGGCCAGATTGCCATCATTCGGGCCCCGGCGGTCTTTGGGGCGGGCGACGACGCCACGGCGCCCTTTTTCAAGCTCCTGGAAAAAGGATTGCTGCCTGTACCGGGCGGGCGCGGATGGAAAACCCGCCGGATTAGCATGGTCTATGCGCCGGATCTGGCCAGGGACATTGTTCGGGCGGCTGTCACCGGATGCTATGACGGGGAGATTGCTTCGCCGGCGAATATAATGTCCGCGACTTGGCGCGAGTTTTCCGATCTGTGTGCTCAGGCGGCCCATCGAAAAATCCGGGTCATTCCGCTCCCCAAAATCCTCCTCTATCCGGTTGCCGCGATCACCAGCATCACATCCAGATTCTTTGGATTGGGGCATTTGACCCTGGATAAACTAGGTGAGTTTCTACATGCAGACTGGTCAAGTGAAACATTGATTTCAGACCCAACACCGCCTATTGAGGCGCTCAAACAAACCATGGCGTCCTATAAAGACGCGTAAGGAATACCCATGCCCCAACATGATGAGATATTCGCCAAAGTTTGCGAACTCCTCAAACCCTATAATCCGGAGAACCGTCCTATTACCATGCAAAGCGGAATTGTTTCCGACCTGGAAGTGGATTCTGTAGCGGTTTTTGATTTGGTTATGGGCCTAGAAGACCACTATGATGTTTCAATACCTATGGAAATGGTCAGCGATATAAAAACAGTAGGGGAACTGTGTACGGCCATCAAACAATTGGCGGAGGAATAGGGATGTCACTCTGGGATAAATACGGAACTATTCAAGGGCGCTTGGATAATGTCAAAAAACTGATCAACCGCGACCCGCTAGGCGTTGAATTTGATGACATTATGGGCCGAACCAGAGGCCGCATTGGTAATCGTGAAATTATCCTGGCAGGCACGAATAACTATCTCGGTCTGACTTTTGACGAAGACTGTATGAGCGCTGCCAAAGACGCCATTGATGCCCATGGTACAGGCACAACTGGCAGCCGCGTCGCCAACGGCACGTACACAGAACATGTGCAGCTTGAAAAAGCCTTGGCCGATCATTTCGGCATGGCCAGCTGTATTGTTTTCTCCACCGG
>CALDSY010000011.1 GCA_937924355.1 uncultured Caulobacterales bacterium | reverse complement strand
TGGGCGCCCCTGCGCAAGCTATGGCACTTTTTGCTATTGGGATTGGTTGTTGCAGGGATTTATGGATTACTGTCTCGTCTTAAGCCGGATATGAATATCACCTATGATTATGCGTTCCTGCGGTGTCTAGGCGGGTTTTACACAGGCGTCGTGGTTGCTGGCATATATCCTTTGCTCAAGGATTCCCGACTTGTTCAAAATATGAGTTTTGCTCTGGCCAGTGTTTTGGAATTGGCAATCGTCATCATAAGCACGCTTTTCGTGATTTACTGTTCCGGCAAGCTTCAATTCTTTGCAGCCCCAATACTGTTCTTCTTCGTGCTGATTTTCGCCTTCGACAAAGGCCTGGTTTCAAAATTTATGATGCTCCCGTTTTTCAAGTATTTAGCGAGAATATCTTATTCCGTTTACATGGTTCACATGATTATAGCCGTTTTCTTTTACGCCTTTTCCAAGGTCGTATTAGTTCCAATTCTAGGAGAGGGCTGGTTTAAAATGGGAGTCTTGGGGGATCTCTATCTCGTGCCGTATTTGGTTTGTGTTTTGATCGCGTCCCATCTGACGCAAAAATATGTTGAAGTGCCCTCTCAGAAATTTCTTATGAAAATGACATTGCTGCCGCGCTGGGTTCATGGGAAATTTGGCCATCCGATCACCCATAAGTCTTGAACGCGCGCGTTTAAAAGGCTAGTGGCCCGTCCATGAGCCAGAATTACGACAAACTCGACCAACTGGGTGGACAAACCCCAATGCCAAGCGCGCCAGACAAGGCGGTCTTAGAGCGGGTCAAAAGCCCGACAAGCGAACCTTATTTGGTACGTTTAAGCTGCCCTGAATTCACATCCATATGTCCCGTCACGGGTCAGCCGGATTTTGCCCACTTGGTAATTGATTATTGTCCGGACGAATGGATCGTCGAGTCCAAGTCGTTTAAGCTATATTTGGGGAGTTTTCGAAATCACGGAGACTTTCACGAAGCTTGCACGACGGGTATCGGGCAAAGATTGGTCAAAGAGCTTAAGCCGCGTTGGCTACGTATAGGCGGGTACTGGTATCCGCGCGGGGGAATTCCGATCGACGTATTTTATCAGACTGGCAAAATTCCGGAAGGCCTGTGGGTACCTGACCAGGGTGTTTCTAATTACCGCGGACGTGGATAGCTGGGTCTAATTGCAAATTTGATTGGCCTGTAAACTTAATTTTATTTTGCATTTCCCGAAATGCGCACTATCTGTCCGTAATAGAGGAGGCAGCTATGGCCCGATTAAATATCGCTAAAGACGAACGGACCGATATTTGCGCGTGGGATTGTCTCCGCAAAGAAGCCGCGACTTATGCAACCAAAGAACCTGCTTTATCCTCTTTTTTGCACGCGACAATTCTAGAGCAGGAAACACTCGGCACAGCGCTGGTCAATCATTTGTCCGACAAATTGGCGACAACGGATTTCACAACGCTGAAATTGCGCCGTGTTCTCTCCGAAGCCATTGAAAGCGATCCGTCTATTGTTGATTATGCGGCGCGAGACCTTTTGGCGACTATGGACCGGGACCCGGCCTGCCGAACGTGTTTGCAGGCTTTTCTATATTTCAAAGGATATATGGCAATTCAGACCCACCGATGTGCCCATGCCCTTTATATGCAAGGACGAGATCTAATCGCGTTCCATTTGCAAAACCGCAGTTCCGAGCAATTTGGTGTCGATATCAACCCTGCCGCGCGGATTGGGTCTGGGATTATGCTGGATCATGCCACAGGTTTTGTCATGGGCGAAACGGCTGTCCTGGGCGATGACTGTTCTATCCTTCAAGGCGTGACTTTGGGCGGGACCGGGAAAGCCGACGAAGACCGGCATCCCAAAATTGGTAACGGCGTCCTGATAGGCGCGGGTGCCAGTGTTCTAGGAAATATCGAAATAGGCGACGGCGCAAAAATTGCGGCAAATTCTGTTGTACTTAAACCCGTGCCTGCTAAATGTACCGTGGCAGGCGTACCTGCTAAGCCTGTCGGTGGTGCCTGCATGGAAACACCGGCCCACACAATGGATCATTCAATTGGAGATGCCAAATGACACCCCAGCAAATAGTTTCTGTCAGGAATTATCTCTGCAAGCGCTTCGCAACAGAAGCCGTGACAATTAAGCCTCGCAAAGTCGAGGATAGTGTTGAAGTGTATTTGAATGACGAAATCCTGGGCTTGCTCTACATTGATGATGAAGACCCGGATGATATTTCATATGATCTGAATATATCCATTCTTCAGCAAGATCTGGACGGCATTTAGTGGCCATTTATCAACTCGGTGATGTGACACCAGACGTTCACGAAACGTCCTGGGTTGCGCCCACCGCGTCGGTAATAGGAAACGTAATTCTGGCCGAGCACAGTTCAGTCTGGTTCGGAGCCGTTTTAAGGGGCGATAATGATCCCATTAAGGTTGGAGCCCGTTCGAACATTCAAGATAATTCCATTCTGCATACGGACCCTGGTTGCCCTCTTGATATCGGTGAGGGCGTCATCGTCGGTCACCGGGTTATGCTTCACGGCTGTACCATTGGCGACAACTCTTTGATTGGCATAGGCGCAACAGTCCTGAACCGGGCAAAGATTGGCAAAAATTGCCTCATCGGCGCGCATGCCCTGATCACCGAAGGCAAGGAAATACCGGATAATTCAATGGTCGTTGGCGCGCCGGGGAAGATCATTAAAACTTTGAATGAGTCCCAGATCGCTATGTTGCGCCTAAATGCCGAAGTTTATGTAAAAAATGCCGAACGTTTTGAGCAGGATCTCAAGCTCATTGCCAATTCTTGATCGGCTCTAGGCTACTGGGCTGGACGGTTTTCCCATAACGTCCGGATACGTTCGTCAATATCGGCACCAATATTATGCCAAGCTGTCCGGTTGTTGAAACTGTCCATGATGAATAATCGATCCTGACGGGTCAGTGATGCCGCCAATTGCTCGCGCAAAACCTCTATCGTCATGTTCGAACGCAGTAACCAGACCGAGTCGCCAATCCTTTGGGCAGTTCCCAATCTTTGGATCAGGTGTAAAAACCGCATGGCGTTATCGGAGCTAATCTCCGCCATAACCAGAAAAACGGTTGAGTTTGCCACTTGGGGAGCAGGGCTCCGCGGGGCCGGGTTTTCAAAGGTCTGCATAGGTTGAAAGAGAACGGACTTCCCCGCTGACATAAAACTGCCAGCCGGATTTTGCGAAATCTGAGAGTCCGGCACAATCCGGCCTTCCCGAATATAAGCCAGCATTTGACCGGATTCATAGGGGCCGTAAATTTTCTGCTCAACCTGAACATACCAGGGATGCGTATTTTTTGATGCTATGTTTTCCATTTCAACACCTGATTTAGCCTAATTTATCCTGCCCCAAAATCCCAGGCAAGCGGCCAGACTATCTTTTTGAATTTTACTGTTTATATGTCGGCCAATGACGACCCGTGAACCCATATTCAATGTCGAAGAAAAGTCGGTGCTCTGGATGTTGGGCGTGTTGATCATCATCCACATGATCATCACCTTTATTCGGCCGGATATGGCCACCATTCTAAGCTTTGCCCTTTTGCCAATCGGATTTGATTCATTCCCAGTGAGCGGATTTCGTCATGCATATGGTTTGGTAACAAGTGCTTTTTTGCACGGAGATTGGAACCATTTAATTATGAACGGCGCCTCTTTATTGATTTTTGGGCTTATAACATTTCGAGGTGTCAGAACTCGGTTCGGACCGGGATTAAAAGGGACGATAGCGTTTTGGTCTATCTATTTTGTAGGCGTAATTATTGGGAGCGTCGCGCAATGGGTATTCTGGTATCTCGTTGATACAAAGGTAGCTTATGCAATTGGAGCATCGGCGGGCGTTTCAGCATTGTTTGCGGCGGCAGGTTGGGTCATTGGTGGGTGGAAAAGACTCTGGCAGTTCACTCTGATTTACATCGTCATGAATATTATGCTGGTTTACTTTATCCAACAAATAGCATGGGCGGCCCACGCGGGCGGCTTTGTCGCCGGCGCGTTACTAGCGATTTACTGGCTTAAGCCGTTCAGTGCGGGAACTTCCATTCTGCGATAAGGATAGGTTTTACCATCAACTTGGACGCTAACTAAACGCGCCACGCCCTGCTCATTGATCGCCAGCATTGCTGTCGATGGCGCGTTCGGGTTTTTCCTGAAAATGGATTTTACGTCTGTGGATGGCAAGAAGGTTTCAAAGTTATAGCGAACTTGCAAAGAGTCGTTTTCGCGCCCGGTAACTTTTCCGCGAATGGCGAAAACAGTATTGTCATTGGTAATCGGACGATCACTGGTGACCGCAAAGGGGTATGACACATTGCCGGGCCCCTTGGACATGTGAACATAGACCGTCTGGCCGCGCAGAAAATTGTCTCCGCCTGATAGCTCAGCTAAGTTTAAAAAATTGATCTCGGACCAGATTTCAAAATTTTCAGCGCCGACGCGGGGTGAAATTGCCGACTTAACTTCGATTTTGACATCCTGTTCTTGAATATAGTTATGTCTAGCAATCGCCCCCAAGGGAAACCCCGCCAGCAAGATGCCCGTCAATAATAGCGCGCCAATCGTCCGCTTTTTGTTCATGAGCTGCTCACACTATCTCTAAGACCGTCATCTTGCTCAGTAAGTTGTGGTTCAACAGCCATCAGCGCTATAATAATCGACGCGAGGGTTCCGGCTAACCAGATCACCCAATTTTCCTGATGAATCAGGTCTATATCTGCCGCCATATAGGCGAGGGCCAAGATGGCCAATAAGGCAACAACGACTTTCCCGTAGTGGTGACGTCGAAACGCGTTGCTGATAAAAAACATGATGTTTCCGGTCACGATGCCATAGAGGAAGAGACCTGCATTCGGATAGAAAGGCATGTTGGTTACAGATGTAAAGTAAACAGCGAGCGCATTTATATTCCAAATTGCCAGAGGCAACATGGACAGCAAAAACGTTGTCAGGATGACGCCGAACACGCTCATATGATTATGCCGGGTCCGAATAACGTTTGCGACAAAGTAGATTGCCAGACTGACACCGACCACAACCAGCCATGCCAATCGTAAACCTGGGTCGGTATTTTGAGTGCCTGCCCAAATAGGATCAAATGGATCGAGCCCGTATTTGGCTAAGATGAGGAGCGCTCCATTGGCGATCATCCAGCTGAAGGCGACTTGCCATTGGGTAAAGGCTGTTCCTTCATCTTCTGCCGCTTTTGCAGACCGAAGATGGGCATTGCCGACAAGCGCGGCCCCAGAAGCCAAAAACAAAGCCGATATTTGTTCAGCGTTAAACGCTATAAATGCGGTCCCGGCCAACCAGATATAACCGATGATAGCAGCGACGAGAATGCTCATGCCGGATCTTAGGCGAATGGCTTGCAGGATCGTCAGCGCCAGAACGGCGGGAATGGCCAGTGAATAAATCCCGGACTCCACATAGCCTTCGATCTGCATGGCCGCCCAAAACAAACTCCCCGCAATGGCGCAAATAAGCGCCGTAACCGACTTGTTGATAAGAGAAACGAACAGAGAAGCGCCGATAAAAATCAAAAGTCCAGCGGGCAGGGACAAGGGGAAACCCATTTGTACTGTGGCCGTAACCATAAGCGCGATGAACCCCAATAGGGTTGTTAAGATCGAGACTTCCGCCAGACGAGGATTGTCATGGTCCAGCGCCAGAAAACGAGTCCAAAGACCTGACCAGATAAGTCCAATCGCTGCGAATATGCGCGTGCCTGTGGGCTGCGATGTATAGAAGGCCCACAGCACGCCGCCCCCAAATCCAGCCCAAATCAGGGCAGACAACCAAAATCCGATATTGTTCTTTTGAGTAAATTCTTCAAAGGCCGATTGAAAGGCCATTTCGCGCCGCTGCTTCTGACGTTCACGCAGCACGGCGTTGAACCCGACAGCGTCACCTCTCGGGGTTTGGGCCAGTGGGGAATTATCATTGGCCACGTAAGGTCGAATTTGATTAAAATTGGGCACCTACGCTTTGTAGATGATTTCCGAAAGGCGGATATAGCTTGCACCCTACAGGTGAAAATTCAAATGACGTTTATTTATATAGGGAATCAGGTGCTATTTCCGGATGGAATTTGGCTTAAAACATCAATTACAGATTGAATAAGGGGGATTTCGTGCTGCATAGCACGATAACCGCGTTCAATGAGTTCGTCGGCTTTTGTGAACTCCATCATGCCAATATGGCCAATTCTTGGGGCCACGAAGACATCAGGGGGATCACCCGCAAGCCGGGAGCGGGAGATTCGGTCCATAACAATGTTTAGAGTGCTCATCATGACAGACCCAAGTTTTGGGGCTTTCCCTTCAGGAGTCACGCCCATCATACTTTTGAGCAATAACCGATCCGGCCGGAGTTTATTGATTGACTGGCTGGCAAGATGAAATGGGTCCACCTTCTCCGTGTCTTCCGGGTCGACATCCAGTTCATGAGAGCTACCGATCGGTCCGAAGGCATCTCCATTTAAGCTAACCGCGATGACCATATGCGCGCCCAGGGCCCGACACGCCGAAACAGGAACAGGGTTCACCAAGGCGCCATCGATCATATATCGTCCATCAATTTGAACGGGATCAAAAGCACCGGGCAGGGCATAGGAGGCTCTGACAGCGTCTATTAGTAGCCCTTTTTGCAGCCAGACTTCATAGCCCGTTCGCAGATCGCAGGCGACAGCTGTGTATTTTCGGTCGAGATCCTCAATATGGGTGTCACCTAGATAGTGTTTTAAAACGCGCGCTAATCGGTCCCCGCGCATCAATCCGGATCCGCCCCAACGCAAGTCCATGTAACTCATCATACGTCGACGGTTGAGCGCGAGGGCCCAATTTTCCAAAACGTCTAGTTTTCCGGCCAGATAGACACCGCCCACAAGGGCGCCGATAGATGTGCCTGCGATAATATCGGGTTTAATATCGGCTTCGAGTAATGCCTTCAAAGCCCCAATGTGAGCCCAGCCACGCGCTACGCCGCCGCCCAAAGCCAGCCCTAAAGGCGGCCTTTTAAGAGAGGTTTGTTCCGCGCCCGATGTATCGAGTCTCATGATTAGCCCAAATTGATTTGCATGACCCTATGGACCGGAACGGCGCGAAAATAAAGGGGGTTAAATGGAGAAACTGGTTCCGCAGCCACAGGCGGCCACGGCATTTGGATTTCGAATTTTGAAAGCAGAGCCGATTAATTCCTGCGCGTAGTCGATGATCGATCCGCCGAGAAAGTCCAGACTGACGGAATCGATAAGAATTTTTGCGCCGTCCCGCTCGATAATAATGTCATCGGTTTCGGGTTTGTCCGCAAAATCAAATTTATATTGGAACCCAGAGCAACCACCGCCCTCAACAGAAACGCGCAGAAAATCTCCCGCCTTTTGCTTGGCCATGATGGCATTAATCTGCTTGGCGGCAGATGCGCTCATCGAAACACCCGTTTCGTTCAAATCACTATTCTTTTCCATGACACCCATATAGAGAGTATTGCGAGAGAATCAAAGGGCATCCCATGTCAAAAACATTTCAATCCATGCGTCCCCGTGCTGTCTATGCGTCTGACCCTTATGGCAGTCGCGGGCGTCGGATTTCGCAACCGCCCAGTTCGGAACGCAGTCCTTACCAAAGAGACAAAGACCGAATCATACATTGCAGCGCCTTTCGCCGTCTCAAGGGCAAGACTCAGGTTTTCGTCTCTCACGAAGGCGATTATTACAGGACGCGTCTGACACACTCCTTGGAGGTCGCTCAGATCGCCCGGTCAATTGCGCGGGTATTGGGGCTGGACGAAGATTTATCCGAATGCTTGGCATTGGCTCACGATCTGGGTCATCCACCGTTTGGTCATTCCGGAGAGGATGCGCTGGCCAAATGCATGGAGCCTTACGGCGGATTTGATCACAATGCCCAAACCCTCCGAATTGTGGAAAAACTCGAGCATAGATATGCCGAATTTGACGGGCTAAATCTCACTTGGGAAACCCTGGAAGGCATCGCCAAGCACAATGGCCCTTTATTGTCACCAAAGGATGATCCGAAGTGTTTGCCGTGGGCGCTACGCGCGCTGGAGGATTGGGAACGCCTTGAGCTGACGACCTACGCTGGTCCTGAAGCGCAAGTCGCAGCGATTTCTGATGATATCGCTTATAATAATCACGATATTGATGACGGCCTGCGAGCCGGTCTTTTCACGGTCGAAGAAATTTCGGATCAAGTTCCATTGGTCAGAGACGCTTTTGACGATGTCTGGCGGCGTTTCCCTGAAACATCCGAAAATAGGGCCATTCATGAAGTGGTCCGCGATTTGATTGGCGATATGATCAAAGATGTACTGCAGGAAACCGGGCGGAGATTGCAAAACTCCGATCCACAATCGGCTGATGAAATCAGAAGGCTCGACCATGCAGTCGTCACATTTTCTGACACGTTTAGAGAGCAAGAAAAGTTGTTACGGAAATTTCTCTACGAAAATATGTATCGCCACTACAAGGTCAATCGGATGATGGGGCAGGCCTCCCGAGTCGTCAGTGAGCTGTTTGAGCTGTTCATCAATGACCCATCAATATTGCCGACGGATATGCGCGTGAGCTGTGAGGGGGCTAATAATCCCAAAACAGCGCGGATTGTCTGTGACTATATTGCTGCTATGACGGACTCTTTTGCCATTGCCGAGCATCGAAAGCTGTTTTCTGTCACAGGCTATCTGTAGAGTTAATGAAACGTTAACGGTCAATATTTACCGTCATCTCTGGAAATTCAGGGCAAATTATTCAAGTCTTCACTCGCGAGTATTGATTCGCGGGCGGGAGCCAGTTTCAGAGGAAGTCATGACAGAACCACATGATGACATTCACAACCGAGATCCATATGCGGACGACGAACTCGTTCCGTTTGATGTTCAGGGATACTCGGGCAATCGGGGTATGTGGTTGTTAGGGCTATTGTTTCTCTTGGCACTCATCATCATTTTTGTGCTTTTCAAGATTTATCAGCCTGGGGTCCGAGACCGCAATCAGGCCCCACAAATTGAGGCCGCTGAGGCACCTGATAAAGTTCGAAATGAGACCGCGGCGCTATCTGAAGACTCCGAAATGGACCTAGAGATTTATAATGCCATGAACGGCGAAAGCAGCGATAAACCTGTGAAGGTGACAGAAAGCAGTGAGCAACCGGCCGAGCGAGAGGGCTCGGTTGAAATCAGTGTTGCAGAGCCTACGCCGATTGTTTCTGCGCCCGAACCCAAACCGGCACCAATTGTAAATACGCCAACCGCGCCGGCAACAACAACGGCCGATAGCCGTCATGTTGTTCAGCTTGCGTCACTACGGAGTCGGTCAGCCGCTGAGGAAACCTGGGCCGCGTTCAACAAGAGTCATGGCTCTATTCTGCCGCGTGGAACTTATATGGATGTCGTGCGGGCAGACGTACCAAATAAAGGGACGTTTTACCGTCTTCGTTTGGCCGGTTTGGCGGACAAGGCTACTGCGGACCAAATATGTTCGCGCCTTAAATCTCGAAATCAATCTTGTTTCACGACAACTAAATGAGACAGTTGGCTGTCATATTTGGACTTTCGGGTCCCCGGTTAACGACGGCTGAAAAGACATTCTTTCGAGATGCCAACCCTTGGGGGTTTATTCTATTTGCTCGAAACGTGGAAACGCCGGATCAGGTCAAAGCGCTGACAAATTCGCTTCGGGAGACGGTCGGTCGCGACGTTATGATATTTATCGACCAAGAAGGCGGCCGGGTGCAACGTTTGCGGGCCCCTCATTGGTTTGATTACCCCAGCCTTGGGTCTATCGCCGCCACCTATCGGCTAAATCGTCGTCATGCGCGCCGAGCGATCTTTCTGCATCATCGTTTGATTGCAGCCGACTTAAGAGCGTTGGGCATCAACGCGAATTGCGCGCCCGTCTTAGATATACCCGTAAAAGGCGCGGACCCCATCATTTCGGACAGGGCACTTGGCACAAACGCGGCGCAGGTCATCGACTTGGGGCAAGCGGCTCTGGCTGGCTTGATGACCGGCGGCGTTGCGCCTGTCATCAAACATATACCGGGACATGGCCGCGCCACCGTTGATAGTCATTTGGCCTTACCGAAAATCCAAAACTGGCTGCCGGGGCTGATCGGCTCGGATTTCCTGCCATTCAAAGAACTGGCGCATGCACCAATGGCTATGACGGCTCATATTATTGTGGAAAGTTTGGACAAGCGTACACCGGTCACAATTTCCCCTCCGGCGATCAAGTTTATTCGTACGCGGATGGGGTATGATGGCCTCTTGATGAGTGATGATTTGGACATGAAGGCGCTCAGTGGGTCGCTGTCAGGTCTGACAAGGGCCTGCTTAACGGCTGGATGTGATGTGGCATTACAATGTTCTGGTAAGTTGCCAGCCATGGTCGAAGTGGCGAAAGGGTCCCGTTATCTAGATGGCGATGCGCGCCGGCGCGCTGATATCGCGCAGCTTTGTGCAGAAGATCCCAGAGATTTCGACTATGAGTCCGCCCAATTTGAATATACCTCTCTGATCAAGAAAGGTGAGGCGACTCTGGCATGAGCGAAGAAGAATTCGAAGAAGATGTCAAATTCGCGGCGGCTGATGATGCGGCTGACGAAGGCGAAGGCCTGTTCTTAGACATATCGGGTTATGAAGGGCCTCTGCACTTATTGCTGGAACTGGCCCGACAGCAAAAAGTCGATATTGCGCGCATTTCCATTCTAGAACTTGCGGAACAATATTTGTCATTCATTAAATCAGCTCAAGACCTTCGAATAGAGTTAGCGGCTGATTATCTGGTTATGGCAGCCTGGCTGGCCTATCTAAAATCCCGCATGATCCTGCCGCGCGACGAAGATGAAGTCGTCATGCCGGAGGCCGATGAACTGGCGGCCCATTTGGCGTTTCGGTTACAACGGCTCGAGGCTATGCGCAGAGCGGCTGATGCCCTTTTACGAGTACCGCAAACAGGACAACAGGTTTTTGTCCGAGGCAATCCCGAAGGTTTACGGTCCAGAACCACACCTTTGTGGGAAGCCTCGATGTTTGATCTTCTGCAGGCTTACGGTGAAAGCCGGTCCAAAAACTATATTCGGAATGTCAAAGTTCCCAAGCCTCTTGTCATGTCTTTGGAAGAAGCCCGTATGCGGTTGCGCCGGGCCATGAAAAATGTGACCAATGACACCTCAGATTGGACGGCGCTTGAAAAGCTCCTCCCTATTACCGAGGACTTACCCGAAGACATACCGGCGAGCTCTATTAAGGCCAGCTCCTTGGTCGCAGGGCTTGAAATGGCCAAGCTTGGCGAGATTGAGATCCGGCAGGTCGGGACTTTTACGCCGATTTTTGTTCGCGGTACCGGACAATCCAGGCAAGCGACTCCCGACAAAGTTAATGAAAGTGAAGCTTCATGAGTGAGAACCGCGTAGAACGGGCCGCCGCCGGCATTGAAAGCGGGGTTGTGGACCTGACAGAACGTCTGCGTCACAAGCCGGATACAGAAAATGAGTTGCGCCTTCTCGAGGCGTTATTATTTGCGGCCGTCGAACCGATCGATATTGAGACTTTGCGCGAGCGCATGCCCGACGACAGCGATGTTTCAGCGCTCTTGGCAAGATTACAGCGCGATTATGCCGGGCGCGGCGTAAATTTGACCCATGTGGCGGGGCGTTGGCGCTTTCAAACCGCCCCGGATCTTGAACGAAATTTGATTGATGTACGCGAAGCCCCAAGGAAACTATCCAAAGCGGCCCTGGAGACGCTCGCCATCATCGCCTACCATCAGCCTGTAACGCGGGCCGAAATCGAAGATGTGCGCGGTGTTTCGGCCTCCAAAGGGACATTGGACGTATTGATGGAACTAGGCTGGGTTCGGCTCCGTGGCCGTCGGCGCACACCGGGCCGCCCTGTTACTTATGGAACAACCGAAGAATTTTTAGCGCATTTTAACCTAGAAACGATATCAGATCTCCCAGGTAGAGATGATTTGAAGGCAGCAGGGCTGCTGGACTCGCGTCTGCCTAAGGACTTTGAAATGCCGTCGCCGGTTATGCCAGATGATCTGACAGAGGATGAAGATCCGCTTGATGAGAACGAAGATCCCGAGTTTTTCGAGGACTTCCTGGGTGAAGACGACGCTGACGAAGGTTGAGATTACGCCTTGAAGCAACTGCGTAGAGTAGCTATCTAAAAGGCAGAAGAATTGAGGTATATTATGTTTGCTAGTCCGTGGCAGCTTCTAATCGTTTTGGCTCTTTTCCTCCTATTGTTTGGAGGCCGAGGCAAGATTTCCGCCATTATGGGCGATATGGGTAAAGGGATTACCAGCTTTAAGAAAGGCCTGAAAGATGAGGTCGACGAAGCCAAAGACGCGGCCGAAGAAGCCATAGACGTCACGCCCAAAAAAGATAAACAAGCCTAAACAAGAGCTCTATTGAGGGCTCTAATTCCGTTGGGAATACATTATGCTCCCACAAATAGGGTTTCCGGAAATGATAATCTTGGTCGTCTTGGCCCTGATTGTCGTTGGTCCGGAGGATCTCCCGAAACTTATGCGCAAGCTGGGCGGCTTCATGTCGCGCATTCGGGCTATGGGGCAAGAGTTTAAAGACGCATTCAATGAAATGGGTGACGCCACCGAGATGGCAGAACTTCGCAAGGAGATCGAAGATCTCAAGAAAATGGGAAATATCGCCAATATGACCGGCGATGACCTGAATGAGGATATGCGCAAGCTGGACGCGGAACTCCGCGAGGCCACGGCGCTAGACAGCCCGAAAATCAAACCCAAATCTGATCCGAACAGCGGAGGCAAATCGTGAGTGACGCGCCGCGCCTGGAATCCGAAATTGATGCGATTGAGCAAAGTAAAGCGCCGCTGCTCGAGCATTTAAAAGAGCTACGATCGCGATTGATGAAATCGATCTTGGCGCTGGTGGTTGGGTGTATTGTGGTTATTCCGTTTTTGCCCTGGATCGAGAACTTCCTATTATCGCCGCTTTACGAGACATTGGACTCAGTCAACGGGAAACTGGCTGACATGGGCAAAGAGCCCATTAAAACCGAAGTGATCGCAACCGGACCTCTGGAACATTTCTTTGTCAAAGTCCGATTGGCTATATTTGGCGGGATTATCTTGTCTTTTCCAGCCTTTGCTTATCAAATCTATAAATTTATAGCCCCAGGTCTCTATAAAAACGAACGCAACGCGTTTTTACCATATCTGATTATTTCGCCGCTGCTTTTTTCGCTAGGCGCGGCATTGGTCTATCAATTCATCTTTCCATATGTCCTGGAATTCGCTTTCAATCTGACTGTGAATAGTAAGGTGACATTCCTGCCGCGGATCAGCGAATTTTTAAAGCTGGCCATGACTTTATTCATCGCTTTTGGCTTGTCGTTCCAGCTGCCCGTGATTTTATCGCTTTTGGGCCGGGCGGGTATTGTCAGCGCCGCCGCCCTGCGCAAAGGTCGGCGTTATGCCATTGTTGGCATCGCTTTGTTTGCGGCGTTTGTGACGCCGCCCGACCCGATTACGCAGATCGTCTTGGGCGTCGCGATTTATCTTTTGTATGAGATTTCGATTATCTCGGTGTCTATGCTAGAGAAAAAGGCCAAGCAGGTTACATCTGCCGCCGCCTAAGCAGGGCCCAAATTACCAGCGCGCCCACCATTTTCCCAATGATCGACATGACAACGTTCGGCGTTGTAAACATCCCATCGCGAATATTTTCAGCCACATAGAGAAACGCGGTTGTGTCGATCGGAGCGGCCAGAGCTGAGGACAGCAAAACACGGGTCGAGAGCCGGTATTTTGTGAATGTAAACATGGCCCAGTCGACAATTTCCGAGATCAGGAAGGCGAGGCCAGAAGCGAAGGCCAGCTCGCCGCCGCTCGTAAAATATGTCAGAGCCAAGGCGATGGCCATGGCAATCAGAACATTATGACCGATTTCCCGTTGTGAGAAATCCCGCGCCACTAAAACCAGGCCTGTTACAACGGTGACCGGGTTAAATGCCCACCCTGGCAATAGCTCCCAAAATGGCGCCCAAGTGAATGACCAATTGATCAGAGGGATCAACAAAATATATATCAGCGTGTATATGAATAGACGCGATCTTTTTTCGGGATTTTCTCGTTCTAATTCCATCTGTTCTCTATACGGAATCAGTTGGCTAGTGTAACCCCCTTCCATATGGGCAAGTTTCCAAAATTATCGGCTATTGTCGCGCAGTCCAGAAATAATGTCATCGGCCGGGACGGCGGACTGCCTTGGCATCTTTCGTCGGATCTCAAGCTTTTCAAGAAACATACGATGGGCAAACCGGTGATGATGGGGCGAACAACCTGGGAAGGTCTTCCATTCCCGCTGCCGGGGCGTTCGAATTTGGTTTTAACCCGAAATAGGGACTATTTTTCGCCCGGGGCCGAAATTTTCACGTCCGTTAGAGATCTGGTGGGGCGGGGCTATGAAATAGCCGGACGGGAAAACCTGAAAGAGATCATGCTTGTCGGCGGCGCAACATTATATGAGCAATTATTGCCCTATTGTGACCGCCTCTATGTGACCGAGGTCCTAGCCGAAATAGACGGGGATGCGTTTTTTCCCGTTCTCAAACGGGACGAATGGGTCATTTCCAAGGAAGAAGAATATGCACGCGGGGTTAAGGATGACTACGATTTTGTCTTCCGGATACTGGATCGGCATCGTTAATTTAAATCATTCTGTGAATTTTGATAAACAGGACTTGATATCAGCTGTGGCTCGCGCCACATATAGGCAAATCAAACATTCGGAGACTCTATGTCTGGCAATAAGAGCCCTTGGGGTAGCGGTTCAGGTGGAAACGGAAATGGCGGGTCAGGCGGCAATAAAAGCCCCTGGGGGCAAGGCGGAAACAATCAAAAACCCAAGCAGCCGCAAAATCGACCAACCGAAAACCCTCTTAATGATCTAAAGAAACGTTTTGGCCGCGGTGGCAGCGGCGGAGGAGGACCTCGGCGTACAGGCGGACCGAGAGGCGGCGGTGCCCTTGGCCGCGTTGGCCCGTTTGGATTATTTCTATTGGTCGGCGCGTTGTTCCTCTTGTTCTCTTGTGTCTACATGGTCGACCAGAACGAAGAAGCTGTTATTCTACGACTGGGAGAATATTCCAGAACATCAGCGTCTGGTCTGCATTTCAAACTGCCGGACCCGATCGAGACCAAAGAAGTTGTCAAAGTGACGGACGAGCGCAGCATTGATATTGGCGTGAATAAAGACAACCTGATGCTAACCGGTGACGAAAACATTGTTCGAATCGCCTATTCCGTTCTTTGGAATGTTAAGCCGGGTCAATCTCAGGCCTTTTTGTTCAATCTGGAAGATGTACCGAGAGCGGTGAGCGACGTCGCGGAAAGTGCGATGCGCGAGATTGTTGGTAAAACAGAGCTTGAGCCCTTGATTACCGATGAACGGGACTCGGTCGCATCACAAGTGCAATCACTCATGCAGGAAATGCTTGATGAATATAAAGCCGGTGTGAATATCTCGCAGGTCGAGATCAAAGAATCTCAGGAACCGCGACAAGTAGAGCAGGCCTTCTTGGAGGTTGTTGCCGCTAAACAGGAAAAGGAACAATCTATTCTTAGAGCGCAAGCCCGAGAGAATGAATTGATCCCAGCCGCGAATGCTGAAGCCGACCGTCTTATTCAAGAGGCCAGTGGTTACAAAGAAGCCGTTATTGCCGAATCCAAAGGTGACGCCTCTCGCTTCGTCTCCATCTACGAAGAGTACAAGCTGGCGCCGCGGGTGACCCGCGACCGTATGTATCTCGAAACCATGGAAGAGGTTTATCGGGACTCAGAGAAGATCATTTTGGATGATACGGGTGGATCCGGCGTAGTGCCTTATCTGCCGCTCGATAAATTGGGTTCTAAACCCGCAAAAGCCCAATAGGAGACAGACATGAAACGCACATTTTTACCTGTTATCCTCTTGGTCATCGCGGCGCTGATTGCCATTTTCTGTACCTTTATTGTTGATGAGCGTGAACAGGCGCTGGTTCTACGATTTGGTGAATTTAAGCGGGTTGAAAATCAGTGGGACGGCAATGCAAAAGCCGTCGAAGCTGGCCTGAAGTTTAAATTGCCTTGGGATAATGTGGTTCGCCTGGACCGCCGTAATCTGAACCTAGATTTCGATCCGGTGCGTATCCGCGATATTGACTCTAACCCATTGTTTGTCGACGCTTTTGTGCGTTACCGGATTACGGATCCTCTGGAGTTTTACAAAACCTTCCGGACCAAGGCTCGTTTACGGTCTGTATACAAACCTGTCGTGGAATCTTCTCTGCGTAACTCTTTGGGTAAGGTCGATACGCAAACAATTATCGCCGGTCGCCGCGCAGAGTTGATGCAGGAAATTCAGGACGCAGCCAATAAGAAGGCGCTGGATGAAAACTACGGCATCGAAGTTATCGATGTGCGTATCAAGCGCGCTGACTATCCTGAGGAAGTTGAGCGGTCTGTGTTTGGACGTATGGAGGCAGACCGGAAGAAGGAAGCGGCCCTGCTGCGGGAAACCGGTAAAGAGGAAGCCCAAAAAATTGTCAATGATGCCGAGCGTCGAGCCCGCGTTATTCGCGCCGAAGCGCGCCAACTGGCGGAGACGACAAAAGGTGAGGGCGACCGGGAGCGGAACCGGATTTATGCGGAAGCTTATACGCGAGACGCGGATTTCTTTAAATTCTATCGCGATATGGAAGCGCTGAAGACCGGTTTCAAAAACAACTCCACCTATGTCCTATCCTCTGACGGTGATATCCTAGGGTATCTTGAACGCGACCAGAATCCTCGCCGTCGATAGGCATGCATCGTGTCGATTACGACAATAGTTTTGATTGCCTTTGGCGGGGCGCTGGCCATTGAAGGCGTGTTTTGGGCGATTTTCCCACGCCAGCTCAAGGACATGTACCGCCAAATGATGGCCATGCCCGAGCGGACTTTGCATCAGGCTGGGCTGGTCAGCGTGGGCGCGGGTGTCCTTTTGCTGATGCTTGGGGTAAAAATGGGTGCACTTTAGCTGTTCTTGGCAATATATATGAAAGCTTTTTCACGCTAATGTGCTTTGGAATAATTGCCCAGGCCACTAGGATAGAATTATGAAAACCATCCTTAAACTGACTGTCATCCCGCTTTTGACTGCCGCAACAAGCCTGGCATTGCCGCATAACAGCTACGCCAAAGGCGTACCCGAAGGATTTGTTGAGCTGACGAAACAGCTAAGTCCGGCTGTTGTAAACATATCAACAGCCCAGAATATTGAAGTCAAAGATGTGGTCCCGCTCTTCCCAGAAGGATCACCTCTTGAAGGGTTTAACGACTTTTTTAATCGAGATAATAATAGCGGACGGGTATCCAAATCTCTGGGATCCGGTTTCGTTATCGACGCTGCAGGCTATATCGTGACCAATAATCACGTTATCGAAGGCGCCGATGTCATCGAGGTTATCTTCCCGAATGAAGAAACCTATGATGCGACCCTGTTAGGGCGTGACCCCTCGACAGATCTGGCGCTCCTGAAAATCGAAAGGGACGATCCCTTTCCGCATGTACCATTTGGCGATTCCAACGCTTTGGAAGTCGGTGAGTGGGTGATGGCTATTGGTAACCCGTTTGGATATGGCGGGTCGGTTTCAGCCGGTATTGTATCAGCGCGGAACCGTACCATTAATCACGGAAATTATGATGATTTCATCCAGACGGATGTGGCCATTAACCGAGGAAACTCCGGCGGACCTCTATTTAACATGGACGGCGAAGTCGTCGGTGTGAACACAGCTATTCTATCACCATCTGGCGGTAGCGTGGGGATTAGCTTCTCTATTCCCTCTGATTTGACCAAATCCGTTATCTCTCAACTCCGCAAACACGGCGAAACCCGGCGGGCCAGTGTGGGCATACGGGTGCAGGAAGTTGATCGGACCATGGCAAAATCCCTCAAACTGGATGAACCTAAAGGCGCGATTGTCTCTCATGTGGTGAAAGACAAACCGGCGGAAGAGGGCGGCCTGAAGGTTGGAGATCTGATCTTAAAGGTCGGCAGTCGAGATGTAACGAGTGATCGCGCTTTGTTTAGAATCATTGCCGAGCAAGACGTCGGTAAGGCGGTGAATTTTACAATTCTTCGCAAGGGTAAGGAAAAGGTCCTGAGCATCACCCCTGAGCGTCTCAAAGAGAAGGTCACCAAAGAAAACCTGACCGGGGACAAGCCCGATCCGGAGGACGAAAACAAAGACGTTATCGGGATTTCTATTGAGGCCTTGAGCGAAGACGTTCGTAAGGACAACAAGATCAAAGAAGAAACTCAAGGCGTGCGCGTCTTGTCTGTTAGCTCAAGATCGCCAGCCGCCGGCAAGCTGATGGAAGGCGACATCATCGAGCAGGTCAATTTCGAAGATGTGACATCGCCGCAGGAGTTTGAAGACGCGATCACTGATTTGGAAGAAGGCGGACAAGCGGTGACTTTATTGGTCAATCGCCGCGGGAACTACATTTTCCATTCTTTTGAAACGTCCTAATTCAGGACAAAGTTATCTTCCTTAAGTCCTTGAAAATAAAGGGCTGTTGTCAAATCCGTGTGATCGATAGCGCAGTGGGCCGCAGCTGATACAGCGGGCTTGGCATAATAAGCAATTCCGAGTCCTGAGGCTGTCACCATCGCTAGATCATTGGCGCCGTCCCCAATGGCAATGGCATTCAGCGGGCCGCCGAGGTCATGGCTATGATTTTCTAAAGCTGTCTTCTTGGCCTCCCGCCCCAGAATAGGATCGGCCACTTGGCCGGTGAGATGGCTGCCATTGTCTAATAATATATTGGCTTGATGGTGTTCGAAGCCTGCGGCTTCGGCCACGCGCTGGCTAAAAAACGTAAACCCGCCGGATACAATGACCGTTTTCGCTCCGTGTGATTTCATGGTCTGCGCCAGGGTTCGCGCCCCAGGGTTGAGATGGATGCGAGTGTCAAAACAGTCCTGTAATACGGATAGCGGCAATTCCTTTAACAGACCAACGCGCTCTCTCAGGGCCCCATCAAACCCGATTTCGCCGCGCATGGCCCGCTCGGTTATTTCCGCCACATGATCTTTGACGCCCGCATAGTCAGCGAGTTCATTTATGCATTCCTGCCCAATAAGAGTGGAGTCCATATCGCAAATCAGGAGTCTTTTTAATCGGTGGGTATTGGCTTGCAGGCAGTGATCGAAAATCAGGCTGGAATCATTCAGCGCCGTAAGTAGAGTTTTGAGGGCGTTTTGATCTCCATAATAATCGACCGCCTTGTTTTCTGAGAGAACGTCGAAATTGTCAGCGGGAAAATGTCCAATCAATTGATCGAACTCGTCTGCATTCTTTTCTTTTAGGACAAGTGTCAGAACATGGGATATAACGTTGCTCATATGGGAAAGCTTCCAGACAATTTGAAACCGGTCATTTGTATCGCAGGACCGACGGCCAGCGGCAAGAGTGCCTGGGCAATTGATATCGCAAAGTCTGTGGACGGTGAAATTATCAATGCAGATTCGATGCAGGTTTATGACGCATTGCAGATCCTAAGCGCGCGGCCCAGTCATGCGGATATGGCGGAGGTACCGCACCATCTTTTTGGGCACGTGCCCATAACGCAGCAATATTCAACGGGGATTTGGGTCAAAGAAGCTGTTGATTGCATCCTGAACTGCATGTCCCGAGGAAAAACGCCCATATTGGTCGGCGGAACGGGTCTATATTTCAAAGCGCTGACTGAAGGCCTCGCCGATATCCCAGATCCTGGTCAGGCAGCACTGTCCTACGCAGAAGATTTATCCGCGCAGAGTATTGAGGCACTCAGAGAGGAAGCGGAACGTCTTGACCCGGTCGCAACGGCTCTTGTTCTTGGCGCCGACCCACACAGACTTATGCGTATTGTTTCAGTTGCTCGCGGGACAGGGAAGCCCCTATCTGTATGGAGAAGTGAAACCAAAGCTATATTACCCCGCGCTTATTGGTTTGGTGCGGTTTTGATGCCCGAGCGGTCATGGCTCTACGACAGAATCAATCGCAGGTTTGAAAAAATGATGGAGACAGGCGGTATCGAAGAAGTCAAAATGGTTCGAAATATGAAGGTTGATCCAGCCTTGACCGCGATGAAAGCTATAGGCGTGCCGCCATTTATTGAATTTTTGGAAGGCAAAATTTCCTACGAAGAGGCTGTTTCAAGGGCACAACGTGACACAAGACGCTATGCAAAAAGGCAATTTACTTGGTTCCGGGGGCAGGCCAAGCACTGGCATTCCGTAAAAAATTCCAATGATAGGCGTGAATGCAGGCAAAAAATTTCTCATTTTTATGTTTGACCTAGGCATTCTGGTAAAATATTGTTTGAAAGCTCCATTGTGGAGCAGTCATGCGCAAACTTACCTTTCTCTGGTGGGGCACTCTTTTTAGGGTGCTTTTTTTTGCAGTCTAAAAACTTGTGAAAATTACGTCTTTTTTAGGCGCGATTTTTCTCAAAAACACCTAGAGAGCCTTATGTTGCCACGGTTTCTCAAAGAAATGGATCGACAAGCTGTAACCGCCATTGCGCTGGTTGTTGCTATGTTCGCCGTTGTCGCCGTTATTGCCCTTATGGGGAAGGCATCCTTAAACCTTGAAGACGGGCAATACTATAGATGGTTTACCAATTTTGTTGACTCGCCTTGGGTGATCCCGGTCATCCTGGCAACCTTTGTGTTGGGCTCGTTTATCGGTGTGCCGCAATGGGCCTTGATCGCAGGCATGGTGATGGCCTTTGGAATAACCAAAGGCGGTATCGGCGCTTGGGCCGCTACGCTAATGTCGGCCAGTATAAATTTCTGGCTGGCCCGATGGATAGGGGTGGAGCGCGTTCGCAAATTTGGGGGTGACATGATCAACCGAATAACCTCAGTCATAAGACGCAATGGATTTATGACCAGCTTTGCAGTCAGATTTGTGCCAACGGGTCCATTTGTGCTCGTGAATATGGCGGCCGGGGTATCGGGTATGAGATATGCCCATTTCCTGTCGGGCACAGCGCTCGGCATCATTCCCAAAATTCTGATTGTTGGGCTCTTAACGAGCGGCATTGTATCAGAAGGTGAGAGCAGCTGGATTCGAATTGGCGTGATAGGATTGGGAATAGTCTTCATCGGATTGATGCTTCTGGCCAGAAAACGTATTCGGCCCATGATAGAAAAAGACTAAGCTGCTTTTTTTAAGTAGAATTGGATTTAATTTGGTGCTCCGGCCTTGCTTTTTTTTCCCAATAAAGTCAGATAGCTAGAGCTTTCCGGAATCGTAGTTCGATTGTTAACAATACACCGCTACAAGCGGTTTTTTAATTAAAGAGATTTGAGACGTATGTTTGGTCTTTTTTCGTCCGACATTGCCATCGACCTTGGCACCGCCAACACCCTTGTTTATGTAAAGGGGCGCGATATCGTTTTGAACGAACCATCCGTTGTTGCCTATTCAGTCAAAAACGGCCGAAAGGTCGTTCATGCCGTCGGCGCAGACGCCCGGCTTATGCTGGGCCGTACCCCTGGAAATATTGAAGCTATTCGCCCCATGAAAGATGGTGTGATCGCCGACTTCGAAGTAGCCGAAGCCATGATCGATCATTTCATCAAAAAGGTTCATAATCGCAAATGGGGTGTAACCCCGCGTGTGGTTATTTGTGTTCCATCAGGCGCGACGGCGGTTGAGAAGCGGGCGATTCACCAAAGCGCCGAACAAGCCGGTGCCAGCAAAGTTTTCCTGATCGAAGAGCCCATGGCGGCAGCATTGGGTGCGGGCTTGCCAATCCACGAGCCGGCCGGGTCTATGGTCGTCGATATTGGCGGCGGTACGACCGAAGTTGCGGTTCTATCATTAGACGGCATTGTTTATTCGAGATCTGTCCGTGTTGGCGGTGATAAGATGGACGATGCCATTATCCAATATGTCCGTCGTACGACCAATCTTTTGATTGGCGAAATGAGCGCGGAGAAAGTCAAGAAAGAGATTGGTTCTGCGACCATGCCTGCTGACAATGAAGGCATGACCGTCCAGATTAAAGGCCGCGATTTAATGAACGGTGTGCCGCGCGAAATTCGTGTTTCAGAGGCGATGATCGCCGAAAGTCTCGCGGAACCTGTTGAGCAAATCGTAGAAGCGGTTAAAAATGCTTTGGAGGCGACACCGCCAGAGCTTGCCGCCGATATCGTCGATAAAGGCATTATGCTGACCGGCGGCGGGGCGCTTCTTCGCAACCTGGATACAGAGCTTCGCAACCGTACGGGATTGCCGGTCTCTATCGCGGATGACCCTCTTTCCTGCGTTGTTCGGGGTTCAGGCACTGTGGTTGAAAACCTGAAAAAATGGAAAAGTGTATTATCTAGCGGCGTGTAACCATGCGCCCAAAGGCGAACCATGATTGGACGCGGAAGCGGATTTCAGAAACGGCGGCGTAATTCGCGTTTGGTTTTTATCGCGCTGTTTTTGCTATCCGCTGTTTTTTATCTTGCCAGCATCGGAAATGACGAAAGCTTTAAAGGCTCGCGGTCAAATATCGAAGGGGTTGGCGCAAAGCTCCTAACCTATCTCACTTTACCAGTTCGCGGCTTCGAAAAATTGGTTGCCGACGCAGGAAATCGTTGGAACGCACACAGCGAAAATGAACGCCTCAAAGAAGAGGTCAGCCGGCTATCAGACACCGAAGCGCGCCTGAACGCCTTATCCTTCAAGCTTTCGCGGTTTGAAACTATTCTCAATGTTGATGTGGGTTCTGATATCCCCGAGACTAAAATTGCCGCGCGCGCCGTTAGCGAAAATGACGGACCATTTGCCAAAACAGCGCTTATCAATGTGGGTGTGAAGCAAGGGGTCAGTAAAGGCGACGCGGTTATGACGATTGATGGCCTTTACGGGCATATTATTCGGGTTGGAAATAGCTCTTCGCGGGTCCTAAAGTTGGTCGACCTGAACAGCCGCGTAGCGGTAATATCCAAGTCAAATGGCGCCCGCGCTATTTTGATCGGCGATAATTCCCAATTTCCGACGCTTTCCTATATTTCGTCCCAGGCAGAATGGGAAGACGGTGTTACGGTCATGACCTCCGGTGATGACGGTGTTTTGCCTATGGGGCTACCAATCGGGATCGTGGTAACGGAAAATGAAATTCGAAAGGTCAAATTATTTGCAGACCGGAATTTCGTGGATTGGGTTTGGGTCTATCCTTATGAGCCAATCAATACCCCGGAGGAAGATCCTGCACCTGAGACGACTGACGACGAAATCGTTATTGATGATGCGGCCGGCGCAGAGTCTCCCAGTGCTTCCATTGAGGAAGACGCTTTGGAACCTCCGCTCCAATGATTGAAACGGCCACACCCACCAAAGCGCGAAATTATGCGCTGCAGGCAAGCGCCGCTATGCTGGTGGCCGTCGTGTTCGCATCCATCACTTTTAATATATTTGGGTACCCGCTGACGTTTATTCTTGCGCCGTTTATTGTTTTGTTTTTGTGGCCCAATGGCGCTGACCCCGTGATCTCATATTTTGGAATTTTTGTGACGAGTCTGATTTTGGATGTTCTGCTGGGAGATCCGCTCGGGGGATGGCCTCTCATTTTTCTGCCATTCTATGTTCTCATGGTTTTTTTCGGCGCCGGACGAGATACGGGGTTTGGTGAAACCTGGCTGAATTTTGTATTTTGGATGGTGGCGTTCATTGGGTTTTTTGCCTTGGGTAAGGTCGTCAGGTTTATTGACGTTGATTTGCCGAGTTTGTTGAAGCTTGGCGTGATGACTATAATTTTGTTTCCGCTGGTTTATTTTGTAAAATCTCAGATGCGCAATGTCCTGGTTTCGGAGGATGGAGCGTGATCGAAGGAAACGATAATGTATCCCTAACTCGCCGGTCCCTTATTCTTAGCGGCGGCGGTATAGGCATATTTGGATTGCTCGGAACCCGCCTTTACCATCTCCAGGTCCGTAGGGCGGAGGACTATTCGGCTTTATCTGAAAACAACCGATTTAATTATAATATCATTGTTCCGTCTCGGGGGCGAATTCTAGATCGGGGCGGCAATGTTCTGGCCCTAAACAGGCAAGACTATCGGGTCGAATTAATTGCCGAACAGGTTAAAGATATTGATTTGACGCTCAGTAAAATTGCGGAAGTAATTACATTATCAGACCCGACCCGGGAGCGGATCCGAAAAGATATAAAAAAGCACGCGAAATTTGTCCCTGTATTGGTGGAGGATCATTTATCCTGGGAAGATTTTTCGGCTCTAAATATCCGGGCCCCGGAAATTCCGGGTGTTGTTCCCAAGGTCGGAGAGGGCCGCGCCTATCCCTATAATGGTGTGTTTTGTCACGTGCTGGGTGAAGTGGGTAAGGCAAAGCCGTCTGACGTCGAAAACGACAAGGATCCTTTGTTGCGCCAGCCGACCTTCCGCATCGGGCAGTCAGGCGTCGAAAAAGGCGCCGAGCAAAGACTACGTGGGAAGGCGGGACGGTTAAAAGTTGAAGTCAACGCCGTTGGACGCATTGTCAGGGAATGGCCAGAGGCAAATAATCGGGCGAAAGCCGGCGCGGATGTATATTTGACAATCGACGCGCCCTTGCAAGAACATGCGGCTGAACAATTTGGCGAGGACAGTGGCGGGACGGTGGTCATCGACGTTCAAACCGGTGAAGTTCGAACCTTACTATCTATGCCTTTTTACGATGGAAACCGGATGGTATCCGGAATTTCCAGCGAAGAACTCGCGGTCATGAACAGTGATCCCAAAACACCGTTTAATAACAAAGCGGTCCGCGGTGTCTATCCGCCGGCATCGACCTTTAAGATGGTGGTGATGTTGGCCGCCCTGGAAACGGGATTGGTCAACCCTGAAGAACGGGTCATTTGTACAGGCCATACCAAAGTTGGAAACAAGAAGTTTCATTGCTGGCGTCGCCGAGGTCATGGTCCCGTCAATCTGGTGCAATCCCTGCAATATTCTTGTGACGTTTATTATTATGAAATGGCGCACCGGATTGGAATTGATACTGTCCACGATGTCGCCGTTCGTTTGGGATTAGGGCAGTCTTATGATCTGGGCATTCAATCGCGGGCCAGTGGATTAATCCCAAACCGGGCGTGGAAACAAAAAAATCGCCGTGACGGATGGTGGCGACTAGGCGACTCTATTAATGCGTTTATCGGGCAGGGGTATGTGTTGTCGACGCCTTTGCAGTTGGCTGTCATGACGGCCCGGCTAGCAAATGGTCAACAGGCCATTCGCCCGCATGTGATTATCGGTGAGAACATTCCGGAATTTGCCGATATGAATTTCGACCCGGCACATCTCGATATTGTCAGAGAGTCCATGCGCCAGGTGTGTATGGTGCCAGGCGGAACAGCTTACCGCGACCTTCCTTTGGGGCCATCCGGGGTTGATATGGCCGGCAAGACAGGGACGGGCCAGGTCACCGGGATTTCAGCCAGTGAGCGCGCCACAGGTGTCGTTCACAATCGGGATAAGGAATGGCGGTTTCGGGATCATTCCATTTTTGTTGGCTTTGCACCGTTTGAAAGCCCTCGTTTCGCCGTTGGGACAATCGTAGAGCACGGAGGTTCCGGCTCGGGCCGGGCAGCAGATATATCCCGGGCGCTCTTGCAAAAAAGCCTTGAACTTGACGGTTTAATAGTCCCGCCGCCCGCCGAAGAATCCCCAAAGGAGCCAGGGGGGACGTTATGAACCTCTGGTCATTTTTCTGGCAAAAGATTTATGAGATTAATTGGGTCTTACCTGCCTTGATCTATATGTTGGGTCTGATTGGCGTTGCCATGATCTTTGCGGCGACAGACGGCGTTTGGAATCACGGCGCGCAGCAGCACTTGGTCAGACTTATTATGGCGGGCGGGTTGATGATTTTCGTCGCTTTAATCGATATTCGAGTTTGGTATCATTTGGCCTATCCTATCTATGCAGGCGCTCTGGCACTGTTAGCGGGCGTACATTATTTTGGCGTTGTAAAAAATGGATCTAGGCGCTGGCTAGACCTGGGTATCACGGATATCCAGCCTTCTGAAATTATGAAACTTGCCATCGTTCTGGCTTTGGCCCGTTACTATCACGATCTGGGCAAAGATCGTGTGTCGCATGTGTTTGGCTTGTTTGGGGCATTGGTCCTGATCGCTATGCCTGCGCAATTTATTCTTCAGCAGCCGGATTTGGGAACAACCCTTCTTCTCACAATGACCGCCTTGGCCATGGTGTTTTTGGCCGGTATAAACTGGCGGGTTATCGTAGCAGGTCTCGCAACCGCTGCCGTTGCGGTGCCGTTATTTGTGAGGTTTGGTCTTCAAGAATATCAGCGCAAACGGATCATGACATTTTTTGACCCGTCCATTGATCCAACAGGCGCCGGTTACCACATCACACAATCCAAAATCGCTCTGGGAAGCGGAGGGGTCTCTGGCAAAGGATTTATGCAGGGAACACAGAGGCAATTGGAATATGTCCCTGAAAACCGAACGGATTTCATATTTACGGTTATTGGCGAAGAATTTGGCCTGGTCGGCGGCCTGATAACAATGCTGCTTTATATGATGCTCATCGGGATTTGTGTCTGGATGGCCTTGCAGTGCCGGCACAGGTTCTCGCAGCTTCTAGTCCTTGGTCTAACGGCCACATTCTCGCTCTATGTTTTTATCAATTTGGCTATGGTTATGGGGCTGGCCCCAGTGGTCGGTGTGCCGCTCCCGCTGATTTCTTATGGGGGCACGGTCATCCTAACGGTTATGACGGGTTTCGGACTAATGTTGTCGGCGCACCTCTATATGCAAAGTGAGCTCCCCAGAGGAGGAAGATAAGACAAAATCTTCCAATTTTTTGGTTCGGTTTAACTTGACTGTGCGAGGCCTTTGGCCTGTAAAGGCTCAAACGAATATTACGTAATTGACACATAAGGGGAATATCATGGCAGGTGCTGGAACAGCGCAGTGGTCTTCGAGATTTGCATTCATTATGGCGGCGGTGGGCTCCTCCGTTGGCCTGGGTAATTTGTGGCGGTTCTCCGCTGAAGCGGGGACCAATGGCGGTGGTGCTTTTATCTTAATCTATTTGCTCTGCATCGTCTTTGTAGGGCTTCCGGTTTTGATGAGTGAGTACATTATCGGTCGAGCGGGACAAGCTTCCAGTGCGGTCAAATCCATGGATGATTTGAATGATCGAAGCGGTACATCTCATGGTTGGAGTTCCGGTGCATGGTTGGGAATGATTGCGTCATTCCTGATCGTGAGCTTCTACTGTGTCGTGGCGGCTTGGGTTATGGCCTATATTCCGAAATTTTTGACAGGCGCTTTTGATGGTCAAACACCGGATCAAATCGCCGGTCAATTTGGTGATCTTGTAGGGAATCCAACAAAGGTAATCCCATATTTCCTGATTTTCGGGATATTGACAGCGTATCTGGTATCTCGTGGCGTCAATCGGGGCATTGAAATCGCAGCAAAGTATCTAATGCCGCTCTTCTTTATCCTGCTAATCGGACTTGCAGCCTACGCAGTCGTCACAAGTAGTGCACAGGGCGGCGCGCAGAAAGCTTTCAATTTCCTTTTCAAGCCGGACTTCACCAAAATTAACGGACAAGTTGCCAATAGCGCACTTGGGCAGGCTTGTTTCTCTCTGGGAATTGGTAATGCCATCATGATTACATATGGATCTTATCTGCCTCGAAACATTAGCATTCCAAAAGCAGCTTTAACGGTCAGTGTGACCGATACGCTCGTTGCACTGATTGCCGGGTTCGCAATTTTTCCGATTGTTTTTGCCAATGATTTGGATTTCGCAGCCGGTGCTGGTATTTTCTTCCAGACACTGCCAACGGCACTATCTTCTGCGCCTGGTGGTAACATTGTTGGGGCGGCCTTCTTCTTCCTGGCATTCTTTGCGGCGATCACTTCGTCAGTATCTCTTCTAGAGCCGACTGTGGCCTGGGTTGCGGAACAGTTCAAAATGACGAAGGCTAAGGCAGCATGGTTAACCGCAGCTTTGGTTATTGCTTTAGGCTTTGGTAGCGTGTTTAGCAGCGCGTTTTTTGATCTGATTGACACAGGAATTGTCGGGCCAATTATTGCACCGCTTTCGGCTTTGTTAGTCGTTTTATTCACCGGATGGCGTTTGAATAAGGATATCTTGGATCAGGAACTAGGCGGAGAAGGCGAAGCGCTTGGACGCTTTCTCATGATTTTCGTAAAATGGGTCGCGCCGATATTCATCTTCTTGGTCCTTGTTTCCGGAACTTACGATAAGTGGATCAAGCCATATATGGCCTCAGGCGCCGCGGGGTAAATCCTACCCCCATAAATCTTTCGAAGGCGGGAATACTTTCCCGCCTTTATATTTTAGGGGCGGGTCAAAATCGTCATTGAGCAAGAGCGGCCCGTCCAGATCGATGTAATCGGCGAAGCTCTCCAGCAAGACCATAGGCGCCATGGCGAGAGATGATCCGACCATACAGCCGGCCATGATTTGGAAGCCCATGGATTTCGCGGTTCGCATAAGTTTCAACGCTTCGGTCAAGCCGCCCGTTTTATCAAGCTTGACATTAACAGCCCGATAGCCTGTCTCCCATAAACGCGGCAGATCTTCCGATGTATGAAGGCTTTCATCTGCGCATATGACAGGGCTTAGGCTGTCAAACATACCCGGAAAGTCCAGATGACTGGAAAAGGGTTGTTCAATCAGCGAAATACGCTCCACATGTTTGAGGCCTTGCATGTTTCCTAGGGCCTCAGGTTTCAGCGCCTCATTGGCATCGACAATCAAGCTTGCATCTGACCGGGCTGCCAAAACGGCTTGAACGGCGTCCAGACCTCCTTCGCGGCCAATTTTCATTTTCAAAAATTTGTGGTCTTTGGCGGATCGCGCGGCGCAGGCCATGTTTTTCGGGCTATCGATGGAGAGGGTAAAAGCGGTTTCGCGCGAACGGGGCTTAGGGAAACCGCCTAAGGTCCAAACAGGTTTATCCATTGTCTTGGCTTCCAGATCCCAAAGGGCACAGTCTATAGCGTTGCGGGCCGCGCCCGGCGGCATACGGGTCTGGATATCGATCCGGGATAGGCCTTGTTCAATATCCCCTTTGACACGCTCTATTTGCGCGATCACGCTTTGGGCTGTCTCGCCATACCTTGCATAGGGCCGGCATTCGGCCCGTCCCGTAAAGCCGTTTTGTGTGATGAAGAGCTGAACCACAACAAATTCGGTCAGCGCACTTCGAGATATCCGAAATTCGCCTTTGGCGGGCCAGGATACAATTTCATGTATTAGACGGCGCAAACTCTACTCCTGACTTGACCCGGCCTTATATCAAACTAACCTTATGCTGTATGAGCGCCGAGGCAATAACAGATTCCATAACTCGTCCGGATTTTCAGCTGCGTGTTGAGGATCGCCGGCTATACCTGACCGCCCGGGGCCCCTGGACACTTGCAACCATCAAAGCATTGGACGCCCGTCTGGAGAAAGATCTCAATATCCAAGACTATGAGGATGTGTCCTATAATTTCGAAGGTTTGACCGATCTGGACACTGCGGGCGCTTATATCTTGGCCCGGGCCATTCGATGTACACCCGAAGAATGCTATCCTTTTCACCTTACGGGGAATAGTTCGGGTCAGAAAATTCTGATGCGGGAAGCGGCGGACGCCTCAATGGGGCGGGCGCCTCAGGAAGTGCGCCAATGGTTTGATGTATTGGTGCGCATGGGCGAAGCCTCTGAGAGCTTTGTAAAGGAAACCTTTGATAATCTCGTGTTTTTGGGCGTGTTTATGGTCGTGATGATACGCCAAATGTTCACGCCGCATAAAATCAGATGGAAATCTGTTGTCGCGCATATCGAGGATGTCGGACTGAACGCCGCTCCAATTATCATGACCCTCAGCTTCTTTATTGGCGCTGTCATCGCCTATATGGGGGCCAATATGTTGGCTGCAAACAACCTCCAATTCATGATGCCGGAACTGGTTGGATTTGCGGTGTTACGGGAATTTGCTGTTGTTGTTATGGCGGTAATACTTGCCGGCCGATCTGATTCCGCTTTTACAGCACAAATCGGGGCTATGAAAATGCGTCAGGAAATTGATGCCATGCAAGTGATCGGTATGGACAGATATGAAACTTTAGTCATTCCTAGGGCTTTGGCCTGTATTATTTCAGCGCCCATCCTGACATTTCTCGCCATGATTTCTGGTATTTTGGGCGGAGTTATCGTGACCTGGATTGCGGTGGAGGGCATATCGCCTCGTTTCTTCATGGAAAGATTTTCGGAGATGGTCACGTTAGAGCATTTCTGGGTTGGTATGTCCAAAGCACCTGTGTTCGGCCTGATCATTGCTGTCATAGGATGCCGCCAAGGCCTAGCTGTTACGGGGAGCGTGGAGTCGTTAGGGAAGCGGACGACACAGAGTGTTGTGCAAGCTCTGTTCGCCGTTATTTTTGTCGACGCTCTATTTGCCGTTTTCTTCTATCAGATAGGTGTGTAATGGGGATCGATTTTTCCAAACCCCCTGTTGAGGTTAAAAACCTGAGGTCTCAGTTTGGGGATAATGTGGTCCATGAAAGCCTAGATTTTCAGGTACGAGGCGGGGAGATATTGGGGCTCGTGGGTGGATCGGGGAGCGGCAAGACAGTCTTGATGAATACGCTTTTGGGATTGAAAGAACCGGACGGCGGCGATGTGTTTTACTTTGGCCAAAACCGTACCGGGCTTAGCACGAAAGAGCGGCAGTCTCTGAACAATATTATGGGTGTTTTGTTTCAGGGCGGCGCTCTGTTTTCTTCTATGACCGTGCGCCAAAATATCATGATCCCTTTGCAAGAGCACACGGACCTACCTGCGGCGTTGATGCGGGAACTGGCCGATATGAAAATTCATATGGTTGGTCTGCCAACGCACGCAGCAACTTTATATCCTTCTGACCTTTCAGGAGGCATGCGCAAGCGAGCAGGGTTGGCTAGGGCGCTGGCCCTAGATCCCAAGCTGTTATTTCTAGATGAACCCACGGCAGGTTTGGATCCCATCGGAGCCTCCGCCTTTGATAAGCTGATTTTGGATTTGCGTGAGGCCATGGGACTGACTATTTTGATGATCACACATGATTTGGATTCTTTGTTCACAATTTGCGACCGCGTGTCGGTCCTCGTTGACAAACATATTGCGATAACCGACACACTCCCTAATGTTATGAAACATCCGCACGCGTGGATTCAGGAGTATTTCGGAGGTCCGCGCGCGAGGGCTGCATTGAATGCCGGAGATGGGGCTGGAGCCAACTAGATGGAAAACAAGGCACATTATGCATTGATCGGAACATTCGTTCTGCTGGCTTTGGCTGCAGGGATTTTCTTTGTAAGCTGGATGGCCGGCCGTCAATTTGATCAAGCTTATGATGAAGTGCAAATCGAGTTCACCGGGCCTGTTCGCGGGCTATCAAAGGGGAGTGAGGTGCGTTTGAATGGACTAAACGTCGGAGAAGTTCATCGATTGCGATTTGATTCTGTCGATCCGAATTTGGTGTTTGTGACAGTTCGGGTCATTGATGGGGCCCCGATATTCAAAGACGGTTTTGCGCAGCTGGAGCCCCTCGGTTTGACGGGGCTCAACTATATACAAATTAATCCGGGCACGGCATCGGCGGCGCGGTTGGTCCCTGAAATTGAAAATATTAAAGGATTGGGAAGTCAATTCGATACGATTATTGAAGGGGGCGGGAACATCATTGATGGCACATCACTTGCCATCCGCCGGGTGAATGCTTTGATGAGCGAAGACGCCATTAATGATTTCAAGGTTATCCTGTCCAATCTGAATGCCATGTCGAGTAACTTCGAAGATGCCGATCTCGACATGAAACTGGTGGAAGACGCATTGAAGTCATGGGCGCAGGCCGGACGCGATACCTCTGCAACGGCTAAATCGGTCACGGAGACTTCCGAGGCCATCAAAGCGGTGGTCAATAATGAGTTTAGTCCCGCCGTTCAGCGACTGAACACTGTACTTGAAACAACCAACGAAACGTTGAAAGATTTCTCTGAACTGGCTGAAACCGGATCTGTGACAGCAAATGATGTTCGCGACGCAGTTAATCGTCTGTCAAATTCCGGCTTAAACAATCTGGAAGAAACAACAGATGCGTTGAGGGAACTCATGATTACCTTAAATGAAATTGCAGATCAGCTTGAACGCAACCCAGCGCAGTTCCTTGTGGGCGGCGAGAGCGAGGTTATGGAGTTACCTCAATGATCAAGATTGCTAAAATTATCGCCGTAACAAGCGCGTTAGGGCTGAGTGGATGTTTCAATGTTCTACCAGAGCCTGATCCGGCCAATTCAATTTATCGACTGACGTCTAATATTCAAAAGGCCGGGTTTAATGCCCGTGCGCCGATCGTTAGGATTGAAACACCCTCTGCTGACAGGCTCGTAGCGACGCGCCGTATCGTAGTTTCGCCGGATGCTAATCGTATGGCTGTCGCAGGCGGCGCGGAATGGGCGGACTCATTGCCGAAACTGGTTCAAAAATCCATGCTGGATATACTGGCGTCCAAACCGGAAGTGACTGGGATAATCCCTCGGGTCGGTTCCAAGGCGGATTACCGTGTCCACATTAATATTGATAATTTCGAGGCGCGCTTTGACAATGGGTCAGAGGCGGCGCCGATGATTATCGTGGCCTATACGGCGAGTTTCGCCAAATCCGGCTCTCGCGATTTGTTGGGAACGAAGCAGTTTACCACAACACAGAGATCCAGTGGCATTAATGTATCTCAGATTGTTTCCGCCATGAATGCTGCGAACAATGACACACTTTCAAAGATGTCGGATTGGATCACAAGCTTCAGTTTGACCAAAAGCTAATTAGTTAGCCATTTAGCGCCGCATCACACATTAAGAAGAGACGACCATTTTCAGTTCCAAACCGGTTCATTAAAGCCTCTTGGTCGCCTGCTATGGGCGTAAGGCTATGATGAAATGCGACCGCAAAATCCACAGCCTGGTCTTTCATGTTCGGGTCGTTTTCGAGCAAGCCGGAAAATAGACGGATAGGTTCGCCAAGCCGGTCTGCAACCCCGATGGACATTTGCTTTGTGCCTTTAAACATGCGGTTTTGGACGGCCTCGACTATACAGCCATTGTCGACAATGGCATTGGGCGATAGCCCCTGACTAGACAAGACCCTCAGAAATGTATCGTTGGCCTGCTGGTTACCCAGGGCGGCCGTGGCAGGTACAGCGAGGGCAGCCGTCGCGGCCGTTACTGCGGCGATAGGTTTCACCATCGTATTCGGCTCGCCGTCTTCCGTGCGTCCAAACAGGTTTTTCCACCATGATCTGGAAACGTTTTCCTGACCGGCAGCCCGGCGTATGGATGTCTCGTTTGACACAATCGATTCTGGCTCGGCGGGGATGTTGGTCGCCGGCTTCATGAGGCCGTTCTCTATGGTCAGGTCCAAAGCTCCTTGATCCATATCGTGGCCGTCCAAACTGTCTTGTACAGGCTTAGGTTCAACCAGGAAACTCTCTTCTTGTTTCGGAGCAGGGCGCAATCCACCCGACAAAGACGATGTTTCTGAAGGTGTTTCCATGCTAAAGAAATCCTGCGTTTGAGGATCATCATCCACATCTAAAGGCACAAAATTCAGGGCACCCTTTTTCTTCTTCGGTGGAATTTCAGCGGCCAACTCCTCATCCTGGACAGGGGGTTCTTCGCTGGCATTATCCATTTCATTGATGCTAAGCTTTGAGGCCGTCCCGTCTGAGACCGAAGAGAGCTTCTCCTGCAGGTTTAACATATCCATTTCGATCCGGGCAATTTCCTTGCGGGTCTGAGATAGGCTGTCTTGAACCCGCCGCGCCGCTTTTTCACTGATACTTTCGGCTCGCTGATTGGAAAACTTTACGACCTCTTCCATCTCAGCAAATCGGGTTTTGATAGAGCTCTCTGATAATTGAGCCGCTTCAGATAAAGACATGACAGTTTGCCGGCCTGCTTCGCTGGCCTCCGTTAAACGTTCTGCGCTCACTTGGGCAGACAAGGCGACGTCGCGCATTTTCGACAGACGTTCTTCGAGCGATTGGCTCAAAACTTCCTGTTCGTTACGCAATTGCGCGATCATGGCATTTAGGTCCTGACCATGTTTTTGATAAATCGTGTCGAGTTCTTCAGCGCGCTGCCTCAACTGGTCCGATAGTTTCAAGATTTCGTCTTGGTTCCCGGTGAGGGTGGTCGCGGCTTCCATTGTGTTGTTGCGGATCAGATCCGAGGTTTGATTGATTTTGGAGGCCGTGTTTTCAACGCTTAACCGGGCCTCCTGTATTTTTTGCTCTGCGGTCTTGGTCGACATGGCCAGGTTTTCCGAATGGGAATCCAAAGACTGACTTAACGACTTCATCTGCTCATCAAAGGCGTTCGAAATATTGAACAGGGCTTCTCGTTCGGTCGTCAAACGCTCTGTAATTCTCTGGGTTTTATCTTCAACATCGAGACTGGTTTCGCCAAGTTTCTTGGTCTCGGATTCAAGAACGCTTTGTAAGGTAGACGCGCGGGTCAGCGCGGTGTCTATCCCTGAATTCAATGTATCGATTTCTCGTTTTACAACGCCGGACATTTCTGTGGCGCGGCGAACAACAGTTTCGTCTACACGCATGAGTTCATTGGCCGCCACCTCCAGCCGCGAAGCCTGTTGCGTGATGCTCGACATTTTTTTGAACGCTGCGTAAATTACGGCGATGAGCATGAGCGGAAACAGGATGAAAAATGCCAGGCCGCCCCATTGCCCCGCAGAGTAGCTACCAAATTTGTCGACACCAAACAGAAAAATGGTCGCGAGAATTGACCCTAAAAGCCAGGCCAGACCCAGCCCCATAGCAATCCATAGGAGCGAGCGCGACTCTTCATTCACAGTCATGTCATGCCGAGACCGGGTTGCGATAGCAGGCGTCTTTTCGATGACCGGCGTTTTCTCAACATAAGCCGGTGTAGATTTCCTGTCGGCCGGGCTTTTCTTTTCGGCGGCTTTCTTTTCGACGGCTTTCTTTTCAATGGCTTTCTTGCTGTCCTTGATCGGACCCGTTGATGGTTCCTTTTTTGAAGGTTCAGAAATCTTGAGATCATCGGCGGGCGCGACCGGCTTAAGCGGTTCACTTTCTGTCACAGGACGCAATCCAAGTGCTCGTGACACCACATCATCATCGGCTTCTATGCTGCTGATTTTATTTCTTATTTTTGACAAGCTAACCTCTTGGATTGACGCGGGAAGCGCCATTAACGGATTCTCATTCCTTTGAGTGTACAGTTTTGGGGCGAATGGGAAAAGACGAAATTACAACAACCCTCGCGTGAAATGGTGGATTATATGTCTGTACAGACTCGTACAAGGCCGGTCTTGTCGACTGGCGAACGTGCATACCTGTCTTTGGGGCTGAGACAGCCAGGTGGCAAGTTACCTATCTTTGATGAAACGGGGCAAACGATCCCCACATCGATTGTCAGAAAATGCATTCAGCGCGGTTACGCCGAACGTTGGTTCGCCAATCCAATGAAACCGGACTGGCTGGTTTGCCGCCTTACAGACGCTGGACGTCAGGCATTGAGGTAATCTGATGGGCTTCTAATTGTGGGAGTTGCTTGCGTCTTGTGAAAAATAACACGGCCCCGACAATGCCCATATAGATCATGATAGCCGTAAGGCTTCCTTGTCCATCTGGCTTTCCCGACAAGAATAGAGATGGGGTCGGTAACACGGATCCCTCATAATTTACCAAGGTCGCGGCAAATAAGTTATTGGCGGCGTGAATCCCAATAACGGCTTCCAGACCCCCTTCAAAATAAACGATCGCACAAAGTATAAATCCAAATAGGAAATAACTGCCCATAATCATAAAGTGTTCGAGCTGCCCATCATTGGCGCTGGATTGGCTTTCGGGGTTAGCCAGGTGCAAAGAGGCAAACAGGGCGCTGGTTATAGCAAAGACAATCCACTTATTGGAAAGGTAATGGCCCAGCCATTGGTTGAAATACCCTCGGACGACGATTTCTTCTGCAGCACTTTGAATAGGGATTAGCAATAGGCTGATCAAAGCAAAAATCAGAAATGCTTGCGGGTTGTATGTAAACTTTAAGGGTGAATCACCAGAATAATGTCCGAGAGCAGAAAAAGCTCCGGCGACGATGAGAGTTAGGGCGGCTGCGAAAAATAGACGTTTCCAGCGAAAATTTTCTGCCGCAGTCAATACCGTCCGGCTAAATCGTTTGTGCATTTTTGAGACGACGATAAATGTCGCAATCAAAGGCACGGCGAACGATGCCAACATGATACCGTAGAGCACCGGATTGCTGCCGATCATAGCCATGAGTTCGGTGTTCGCTGCTTCCATGTCCGTCGACATCGTCTCCATTGCATTGGGGTTTTTAGCGAACAGGCTGCCTAGCAAAAAGAGTCCCGCTATGGTTTGACCTACTATGAATCCGGCGATGATCAGGCAGGCGCCCCCAATCCAGATCCAAAAATCGTTTTTACCAAACCTGGTTAATTCAAAATACTTTTTGCCATTTGCGAACATGTCGACCCCGAAAATAGATTCGTTCTTCTTATAGACAAATGCAGGCGGGGTTCCTAACTTTCTCCTAATGGAAAGCGAGTCTCATATCGATTTTGATCATTTACGACGTTATGTCGGGGATGATCCGGCATTAACGGCGGAAGTTTTTGGTCTTTTCAAAAACCAAGTAGATCTATGGTCGCCGCAATTGCGGGCCGATCTGGACGACGACAGTTGGAGCATGATGGCGCATTCCCTAAAGGGGACGGCCAGAGCCATAGGTGCTGTTGGTTTAGCAGATGAATGCGAAAAGGCCGAGGCGCTAGTTGGGGAGGGCAAACGCCCCGGTGCCCGGGAGGTCATGATCGAGAAGATCGAAGGCGCGATCGGGCAAATTTTGGTCGAAATCAGTCGTTGGGAATATCGGCAGACTATTCAGAATATGCGAAGCGATTGAAGCTAAGACATTCCTGTGTTGAAAAACGCCGGGACGTTCTCGCCAAAGCCGTTCACGTTATCTGCGGCCTTATCTTTTGATCTCTTGGAATTAGACTTTTCTCTTTGCCTATCCTTGGATTGATCCCTGGACCGATCCTTCGACCGATCATTGGGCTTCTCTTTGGATTTATCCTTAGTCCGAGCCTTGGGCGCTTCTTTTTCGGACTTGGACCGAGCGGGCTTTTTCTCGTCAGAATTTCTTTGATCTTCAGACTTTCTTTTGTCACCAGATTTTCTGGGCGCCTTTTTGTCGTCAGAGCGACCGCGTGACCGAGAGCGGCCACCTTTCTTATCGTCTTTTATGCGCCGTCCGCGCTCAGTCGGGAAATCCTCAATTCCGGGAATTTCAAATTCTTCGATTGCGTCGACTTTGATGAACTTCAGGACATTTTTATAAGACTTATCGTCGAGCCGCGTGACGAGCATGATGGCATCGCCTTTGCGTCCGGCGCGTCCCGTGCGTCCAATACGATGAACATAGTCCTCAGAGTGATGCGGCACATCGTAATTAAATACGTGAGACACATCCGGAATGTCCAATCCTCGCGCCGCTACGTCACTGGCCACAAGAAGTTTCAGATCACCGTCCTTGAAATCGGCCAAAGTCTTTGTCCGAAGGGACTGATCAAGATCACCATGAATAGGCGCGGCGCTGTGGCCATGGACCGTCAGAGACTTCGCGACAATATCGACATCTTTTTTGCGATTGCAGAAAACGATTCCGTTTTTAACTTTGTTATTCTCGATACACCAACGTAGGGCTGCCCGCTTTTGCTTGGCATCGGAGGTCGGAATACGGACGATTTTTTGTGTAACGGTTTTGGCCGTTGTATTCTCGCGGGCAACTTCCACTGTCACTGGTTGGTGCAGGAATTGGTCGACCAGTCGCTTGATCTCATTAGGCATGGTTGCCGAGAAAAACAAAACCTGCCGGGTAAAGGGTGTGAGTTTGAAAACCTTCTCAATGTCCGGGATAAAGCCCATATCCATCATTCGGTCAGCTTCGTCCACAATCAGTGTCTGTACCCCTTGGAGCAGGACTTTGCCGCGATCAAATTGATCCAGCAACCGTCCCGGCGTCGCAATCAGGATGTCTACGCCGCGCTGGAGCTTCATGTCTTGCTCGGCGAAAGAGACACCGCCAATTAACAGAGCCATACTCAGTTTGAGGTATTTTCCGTAGAGCTCTACGTTTTCTGCCACTTGCGCGGCCAGTTCCCGGGTTGGGCAAATAATCAAACATCGCGGCATGCGCGCCCGGGCGCGTCCTTTTGCCAGCTTATGCATGGTCGGCAGGGTAAAGGCGGCCGTTTTGCCTGTGCCGGTCTGAGCAATCCCTAAAACGTCTTTACCCTGGAGTGCCGACGGAATTGCGCCAGCCTGAATGGGCGTAGGTTTCACATAGCCCATATCATCCAGAGCTTTCTGGATTTTGGGTTCAAGTCCAAGTTCAGCAAACGTGACCTGAACCTCGTCAGGTTTATCTCCTGTTTTGGCTTTTTTGGATGTTTTTGTTTTAGAGCTCAAAATATATTTTTCTGTGACAATCAATGTCCAACTGCGCGCGCAACATACCTATCGCTTGCCGCAGGTCAAGGAAGTTAAGTTGCCTATTTTCTATGGTATTGCTTGGTATTTTGGTATAGCAGGCCGCGAAATGTAAGGAGCGACTATGTCTGTGTGGCGTAAACGTCTGGTTGATGGCTATAATTCTTTCAAAAAGGGCGACTATGTCGACCAGAAAGCCTTGTACGAAAAGCTCGGAACCCACGGACAAAATCCTGACATTATGTTAATCGCCTGCGCGGATAGCCGGGTTGACCCGACCGATATTTTCGATGCCTATCCCGGAGAAATGTTCGTAGCTCGGAATGTGGCCAATATCGTGCCGCCTGCGGGGAACGATGAGGCCTTTCACGGCACTTTAGCAGCCATTGAATATGCGGTCACAGTTCTAGAAGTCGATGTTATTGTTATCCTAGGGCACGAAAGCTGCGGCGGCATTGCTGGCTGCTTGGCCGGCATGGGGGACACAGACAATGCCGGATTTGTCGGGAGCTGGGTATCTATTCTCAATGAGGCAAAGAACAAGTTGGTTGCGGACAATCCTCATGCAGACGACTTGCAGTTCAAGATGGAGCTGGAGGGCATTCGTCAATCCATGCGCAATCTTATGACCTACCCATTTGTGACAGACGCCATCGAAGCGGGTAAACTCACGCTTCAGGGCGCGCATTTTGGTATCGTCAATGCTCGGCTTCTCTTAGCCGATGAAAATTGGGAATTTGAAGAAGTCTAGATGCGGCTCTAAACTAGGCCAAGTGATTTAAGGGTCGGAACGGCGCCGAAAGTCGGATCAACTTTATGGGCCTGCATGCCGATGTTCAGGGCGGCATCAATATTGGCCTGGCTGTCATCGAGGAAAATTATCTCTTCCGGTTTTACGTTCAGCTCCCGAATAACAAATTCAAAACAGTCAGGGTCCGGTTTCGCGCGGTGAATCTTGTGCGAGGCGTAAGGTCGATCAAATAATGCGTCCAAGTCCAGATAGGCTTTCAAATGTTCCCAATGCAGATCATTCGTATTGGAGAGACAAGCCACACGGTATCGTGTTTTCAAATTTTTGATTGTCTCGACAATTCCATCATAAGGATCTTGAACCCAGCCGTTCCAGAGCTTGATAAGCTCCGCGTCCGAACCTGTCAGGTCAAATAAATTTCGAAACTCGGCAATAAAATCTTCATTGGAACAATGACCGCGCTCAAATCGATTACCGATTTCAGACTGCTTAAATCTCTCACTGACCTGCAAGGTAGAAAGCCCTGTCAGATCTGACAGGGCTTGGATGCCGACCCAGCGGACGACAACGCCGCCCAGATCAAATAAGATGACTTTCGGCGTCAAACTAAGCGGCTGCAGGGGCAGCAGCTTTAACGTCGTCCGTGACCTGCGCTTCAAACTTGGCAAAGTTCTCGATAAACATGCTGACAAGTTTCTGAGCTTGCGCGTCATAGTTGGACGGGTCTGACCATGTGCCGCGTGGATTTAGCAAAGCTGAATCAACGCCCTCAATGGCGACCGGCACATCAAAACCGAAATTAGGATCGCGGCGGTATTCCGCGCCGTTAAGCTCGCCGTTAAGCGCGGCATTGAGCATTGTCCGTGTGGCTTTGATCGGCATGCGGTAACCTGTACCATATGGACCTGCGGTCCAGCCTGTGTTGACTATCCAGCATTTTACGTCGTGCTCGGCGATAAGGTCGCGCAGAAGCTCTCCGTAGATAACCGGGTGTCTCGGCATAAACGGCGCGCCAAAGCAGGCTGAGAATGTGGCTGTCGGCTCTGTAACGCCTTTCTCGGTTCCGGCGACCTTGGCGGTATAGCCGGACAAGAAGTGATACATAGCCTGCTGCGGGGTTAAGCGCGCAATTGGCGGCATGACTCCAAAGGCGTCTGCGGTCAGCATAATCAGGTTTTTCGGTTGTCCGCAGCGGCCCGTCGGGCTGGCGTTCGGGATGGCCGTCAGATCATAAGCGCCGCGGCTGTTCTCAGCTAAAGTGGCGTCATCAAAGTCCAACTCACGCGTGACAGGGTCCATAACCACGTTTTCCAAAACCGTGCCCCACATACTTGTTGTTGCGAATATTTCTGGCTCAGAGTCGGCAGTCAGGCGGATCATTTTAGCGTAGCAGCCGCCTTCGAAATTAAACAAGCCGTTTTCTGACCAACCATGTTCGTCATCGCCGACAAGCGTCCGATCAGGGTTGGCAGACAGTGTCGTTTTTCCAGTACCGGAAAGTCCAAAGAAGATTGCGCCATTGTCATTGTCGTCCACATTCACGGAGCAGTGCATGGGCATTACCCGTTTCTCTGGCAGCAGATAATTCATGATAGAGAAGACAGATTTCTTTGTTTCCCCCGCATAGGACGTTCCGCCTATCAGGACAATTTTGTCTTTCATGTTGACGGCGATAACCGTTTCAGACCGGACGCCGTGTTTTGCGGGATTGGCGCGAAAACTTGGCAGGTTGATAATTGTATATTCAGGCTTGTAAGACTTTAGCTCATCGGCCTCCGGCTGGCGGAGCAAGTGGTGCACAAATAACCCGTGCCAAGCATATTCAGTAATGATTTGAACCGGTAGACGGTGTTCTGGATCTGCGCCGCCGAATGTATCCTGACCGTAAAGCTTGAGGTCTTTCATGTGGGCTTCAAAATCCGTGCGCAAGGCATCAAACTGCTCGGGCGAGATGTGGTCGGTCGCTTCCCACCAGACATCGTTCTCGGTAACATCATCGCGGACAACAAATTTGTCTAGGGCTGAGCGGCCAGTGTGTTTGCCTGTCTTAACGACGAGAGCGCCGCCTTTGGCAATTTCTGCGCCTTCGTTCTGTACGGCGGCTTCGTAGAAGCGAGCCGGGCTCCAATTCCACTCTATGTCATAATTGCCTGAAAAGCCGGGTACCCCAAGGGCCCGTCCGGTTGGGTTCGTCATGGTGGATTCCTTTTCCATTCCCTCGTCTGTCATAACCCGAGCGGGTTCGCGCTGGGACCTAACAGAATCTCGTCTTATTGCTAGGACCCATATCAAAAAATGCCTAAAAAATATGTAATAAATTCAGACATTTAGCATGACAGCGCTGTCAAGCCTTGGAGGAAGGACGGTCGGAGACGCGTTTATGCCACGCGTGCAGGGCGGTGAGGTCTTCTTTGGGGGATGATTTGACCCAGCCAGAGAAATCCACGCAGACTAGGGCCGTAATATCCGCAATTGAGTAGGAATCGCCGGCCACAAACCCATTATTTTCGAGTTGTTTGTTTAGATCTTCGAAGAAATACCCTAGCCGCGCGCGCCCGCGTTCAGCGAGCTCTGGTATCTGGTCCATATTGCGCGGCCCGGTCATGGCGCGCCCCTTCATGTGCGGTGACGTATTGCGCAGAATTTCGGCAACAGCCATGAGGCCTTCAGCTTCGCCGCGCCAGTTCCATTCGCTGATGCGGGCTTTTTCGGCGCCGCCGCGACCCAGAAGTGGAGGTTCAGGAAAACGGTCCTCCAGATAGGCGGCAATTGCGACGTTTTCGGCAATGACTTGACCGTCCTCTGTCACGAGAGCTGGAACAGCACAACGTGGATTTATGGCTTTAAATGCTTCGCCAAGCTGTTCACCTGCGCGCAGGTCCACTTGCTTGCAATCATACTCCACCCCTTTTTCGGCCAAGAAAATTCGGGCTCGTCGCGGGCTGGGTGCGGCCTGATAATCGTAAAAGGTGAGCATATTACCTCGCAAATATTTGGGACGGGTCTTTGAAAGCTTTGAATTCCAGGGCGTTGCCCGAAGGATCGAGGAAAAACATGGTCGCTTGTTCGCCTGTTTCGCCTTTGAAGCGGATATAGGGATCGATAATGAAGTCCATCCCACTATCTTGCAGCGTGTTGGACAGATTGTGCCAGCTATCCCATTCTAAAATGGCGCCAAAATGACGAACCGGCACGTCCTTGCCGTCGACATCGTTCGAGCGCGGCGGGTTTAACTCATCCGGTTTGACGTGAAACGATAGCTGATGGCCAAAGAAGTCGAAATCTATCCATGTGTCTGCTTCGCGGCCGACTTCGCAGCCGAGTAAATCTCTGTAGAACAGCCGGGTTTCCTCTTTGTCGCGGATTGGAGCGGCGAGGTGGAAGGCGAGGGCGCTCATCGTGATGCGCTAGCTAGCATCCGGGCCAAAGGCGTAATCGCCGCCTTTTTGCAGGGCCGCTAGATAGGCGGGGCGCTGGTGGATTTTGTTCACGTAATCAAGGCAGGCATCATATCCGAGCAGGCGTCCGCGGGCCTTTGCGGCTTCAAGCGGGAAAATCACCATGAAATCAGCCCCAGTCAGCTCATCGCCGGCAATGTAATCATTACGAATAAGACGGTATTCCATATAGTCGAGTTGGGCCTTTATTTCCCCCATGATAATCGGATTTAAAGGCGCCGCCGCATCACCCAGGTAAGCTGTGTAAATGGCTAACAAAAAGGGAAACATAGCGGACCCTTCCGCATAATGCATAAAGTGCCGGTACGTGTCGAATTCCTCAGTGTCTTTTTCAGGGACGAATTTACCGCCCCCGTAGTTTTCCAAAAGATATTCAATGATCGCGCCGGTCTCGGCGATGGTTTTATCTCCGTCCGTAATCACAGGTGATTTGCCGAGCGGGTGAATTGTTTTCAGCTCAATGGGGGCCCGATTGGTTTTAGGGTCACGTTCATAACGGCGGATTTCATACTCTGCGCCTAGTTCCTCCAGAAGCCAGAGAACACGTTGAGAGCGGGAATTATTTAAGTGATGTACTGTCAGCATGAAGCGACTATTAGGCCAAAACGTCTATTTGGCAATAAGCAATTTTTGGGTTTGCCGACCTGAAAGGCGAATAGAAGAAATCCGGTTGTGGATATTAAGGTGGACCTCATTGATTTGTGAGGCAACGCCCGGGCGCAAAAATGAACACTTTACCATCAAAGCCGGCGGGGATTCCGGCAAGCGGCATTCCTGATAAACATTGATACTTTCTCCATCAGCTTCCGCCCCAATCGTTTGAATGGGGAGGGCGACACCGTCCTGATTTTTCAGAGAAAAATTCTCTTCAGCATAAACAGCCAGCCGGGCTTGATTAGCGAGTATTTGCAAATCACCGCCTACAATGACGCCAAGCTTTTTCAATGCTGTTTCTGTGTGGTGCGTGTGAAAAACATGCATGATTTCAACCGCTTGCAAGGCCTGGTTCCACTTGATTTCGGTGGTGGTCAGGCGTTCTCTGTGTGCAAGCACGGGTGTTGCCCAGCCCAGGACAGGGAGCGCGGAAAACCCGAATATGACGTCGCGGCGGTTCATCTTTATTGGTCGTATTTGTCGATCAGTTTTCTTAGAGCTTTGCTGTAAAAGCTGTTGTCGTTTTCGGGCTTCGCGTCACGATCGGATTTCTCAACAGCTTTTTCGTCTTGGGCTTCATTGCTTGAATTATCATTCTCAGCAGCGGGTTTGTCTTCAATATTTTTGGCATCTAGAGGGACGGATTTTCCGTTGTCTTCGTTTTCAGATTTCTCATCCCGGGCCTTTTCGATCATCTCCGCCATCATATTTTTAGCTTTGTAATTGCTTTTATAAAGCTCCAGTCGCGACTTGCTCATTTTTTGCGGGAAGGAATTGTTTGCGAATTCAGCGTCCGCGGTTTGATGATGAACGTCCAGATCAATCGATAAGAGGGGCTTTTCGAGAACGAACAGCTTTGTGACCTGCTTGGGGCTGCGCCGCCAAAGTTCTGCGGGCAACATTATTTCTTGCGTTTCACCATCTTCAAAATTCAATGTGATGGGTAGCGGCGAGATAAGCCCGCCAATATTTTCAAAATCTACAAAATACAGATAATGACCGGCTTCTAAAGCCCGCTCAAATGCCTTTTTCTGGCGGTCCGTCAAACCTTCGAGGTGGCTCTCATAAGAGGAGCGATCTTTTGGGGTGACGGTGAACTTGTCGTTCTCGTTGTAGAAATCTGTCAGGTCCTCAAATCTTTGCAAGCGCGGCGTGCGGCCCTCTTCGCGGTTACGGATTTGCGTAATATTTTCCGGACGTTGGGCAATATCGTCTTGGCGCTCGATATCTTTTTCGATTTCCGGGTCTTTGGTTGAAATCTGATATTCCCGCACATCCGTCAGAGCAATGTCCACATGATCGGTCGAGAAGAACCATCCTTGCCAGAACCAGTCGAGATCAACAGCAGAGGCATCTTCCATGGTCCGGAAGAAATCGGCAGGTGTCGGGCGCTTAAATTTCCAGCGCGTCGAATATTCTCGGAATGCATAATCAAACTGTTCACGTCCCATAACGGTTTCCCGTAAAACGATCAGCGCGGCCGCTGGTTTCGAATAGGCATTTGGGCCGAATTGCAAAATCTGGTCCGATTGCGTCATGATCGGAACCTGGTTGGAACTGGTCATATACCGCGTAATATCATCCAAAGGATTTTGTTGGTTTCGGATGATAGGGAAGTTTTCTTCCCACTCATATTCCGCCATATATTCCAAGAATGTGTTGATCCCTTCATCCATCCAGGTCCACTCACGTTCATCTGAGTTGACAACCATTGGAAAGTAGATGTGCCCGATTTCGTGGATAATCACCCCGATCAAACCATATTTGATGCCGCGAGACTAGGTGAC
>CALDSY010000010.1 GCA_937924355.1 uncultured Caulobacterales bacterium | reverse complement strand
AAACGCCGCCCCGCCCCGCAGGCCTAGCTTTTCCTGTATAATGGTCGCAGTAGATGGAAATGTTAGGTCCGGCGTCGTCGTCGCAACTATAATCAGGTCAACATCATCTGCGGTCAAACCGGCGTTATCCAGCGCGTTTTTTGCAGCCGCAGTTCCCAAATCAGATGTATATTCGCCCTCGGCAGCAATGTGGCGCTGCTCTATGCCGCTCCGCTCGCGAATCCAGCTATCAGACGTGTCGACCATAGAGGCGAGTTCCGCATTGAGCATAACACGCGCCGGGAGATAACTGCCGACGCCGCGAACGACAGAACGAATAGATGTCACGCAACAAATCCCATATTGTCATCTTCGTCGTGCAACGCATTCAGCGTGCGCTCGACCTCGGCCAGGAAATCACTTTCTGCCAGTTCCACACCGATGGCAACCGCATTGGCAAAACCCACCGCATCCGTGCCGCCATGGCTTTTGATAATGATACCATTGAGGCCCAGAAATACGCCGCCATTGGCGCGCCTAGGGTCGAGCCGCTTTTGCAGCCGTTTAAACCCGGCATAATTTAGCATGGCCGTAAACTTCGACCAAATCGAGGCCTGCAAGGATTCCTTGAAGAACTTGGAAATCAACTTGGCGGTACCCTCTGCGGTTTTAAGCGCGATATTCCCCGTAAAACCATCAGTGACAACCACATCAACGTCGCCAAAAGAAATATCATTGCCCTCAACGAACCCCACATAATTCAGGCCCAGTTCGCTCGTGTTCAGCCGTTCATGCGCCGCCTTGATGGTGGCATTTCCCTTGAGCTCTTCGGTGCCCACATTCAAAAGGCCTATACTGGGTTTATCCTTGTGAAACAGGGCCCGATAATAGGCTTCACCCATTACTGCAAATTCGGTTAAATGTGACGCATCGCAATCCACATTGGCTCCGATATCCAAAACAACACACATGCCCTCAGGCTGCGGCCAAAGACCTGCGATTGCGGGGCGCTGCACCCCAATCATAGTGCGAAGCAAGCGATAGGAAATTGCCATCAGCGCGCCCGTGTTACCCGCTGAAACGCCGACGCGAGCTTTTCCGTTATTCACGGAGTCGATCGTGTTCCACATGCTGGACCCTGCCCCGCGGCGCAAAGCATGCCGGGGCTTGGTATCCATATCAATGGCGAGTTCCGTATGCACGATTTCAGACCGGCCTGTGGTCAACGGCGCCTTGTTCATCAAGGGCGTGAGCTGGTTTTCGTCGCCGTGAATGATGAAATGTACGTCATGATCGCTCCCCTGGGTCTTGAGATAATGCTCAAGTCCCTGGATGACGATGTCCGGGGCGTTATCGCCGCCCATGGCATCAATGGACATGACAAATGCGTCGCTCATAACCTGTCTATTCTCTCTTGCAAGGATCGCTCATAAAGGGAGGCATATAAATGAATTATAGGTCCATGCCTACAATTGATTGAGGGAATAGCGGCTAAATTTTTGGAAAGCTAAACCTATGATTGGCCAGATCGTCAAAAGACTTATTCGCCAGTTCCTTTTGGAAGGATTGCAAATAGGTCGTGACAATTTGTGCGAATTTCAGTGATTCTTCCTTGAGCGCGCCGTCCTGCACAGTCGCAAGAAGAGCCGCTGGATCGCTTAGGGATTCAGTCAATGTTTTCAAACGCTTATAGAAAAACCCAACAATAGGTTTTATCCGCTTCTTGACCCCGGTATCCGTATAGCCCTCTTCGCGCAGCGCCGTATCAAAGTCCCGGACCATCACATCGAACACCGCTTGGGACAGACTGCCTTCGTTATTGCGGCCCGTATTGATCCCTTCGCGCGCTTCCGCCGTTCGCACCGCATCCATAAACACAGCTATGTGCATCGTCAGGATATCTACCCGCCCGTCATACGTATCAGGAAATCGTTCTGAACCAAAAAACTCCGGCTGCCTGGATTGACGCATCAAGGCCGCATAAATCGTCTCGGCGCGAGATTTATGGGTCATAGATGGTCTAAAAATGCGCTGCAAAAATCCCATTTCGGGCTCCGTTTTTATACACAAGATGTCTTGCATGTTTGCATGGCTTTGGCTACTGCAAACCCAAGCGAATCCAAGTCTCCATCCAAGAGACGATCAAGAGACGATAAAGAGTTTTTAAAATAATATGAAACGCTCAATTCTAAAACCCATATCCATCATTGCTATAGCCGCGCTTTTGTCCGCCTGTAATCCGACCCTGCGTAACCATGGTTATGTTGCGACGGCTGAAAAGCCACAGGCGGCAGAAGTCGGCTCTGACACCAAAGCGAGCGTCCTGTCTCGCCTGGGCAATCCATCCGTGAAAGGCACGTTTGACGAAAGCCTGGATACCGATACCTGGTATTACATGGCCGCAACTCGGCAACGCTTTGCCTATTTGCGCCCGGTGATCGAAGAGCGTTCTATCACAGCCATCTCATTCAATGGAGACGGACAAGTTGTCAAAGTCGCCGAATATGGGATCGAAGATGGCCAATATGTGAATTACGTCGATCGTAAGACACCGACCCGGGGCCGTGAAGTTTCCATTCTCGAACAAATTTTCGGTACACTTGGCCGACTGCCCACCGACCGGCTCGGCGGGGGCAACCAGAACACCCCAGGGGGGGGCGGAGGTCCCGGCGGCCGCTAGCTTCGGCGCTGACCTCAGCATAAAACCCGGCCTTTATATTGTGGAATATAGGCCGGGTTTTTTATTGGCTAAAAATGTGAATATCCGGACCGCGCGAACGTAACCTCTTGCCCGTCTTTCAACAATTTCAACCCTTGGCCCAACCCGCAGTGTCCGACCCGGATCAGATTAAACGGTAAGTCCGACGCGGCCGTCTTTATGGCTTCGCGGTGATCTTCATGGGCAGTAAAGATGATTTCGTAGTCATCGCCATGGGTCAGGAGCCGTTCGAGATCGCCCTGCTCTGAGGCCAGCCAGTTTTTGATCTCGATCGGGAATTGCAGACGATCCAAATCTACCTGACCGCTCACATGGCTGACCTCGAGAATATGGGCCAAATCCGCAATAAAGCCATCAGAAACGTCGACTGACGCCGTTGCATATGTGCGCAGCAAATTGGAAAGTTCGATACGAGGCGGAAGACGGTAAAACATATCCCGATCACCGCGTAGTTCGCTAATGGCGCGTAGGCCAAAATAGCCCTTGCCCAGATAGCCGGTTAGCCAGATATCATCGCCCGGCTTGGCCCCTCGCCGCTTGACGGCCATGCCCTTGGGGCACTCGCCAACCAATGTCGCAGAAAAAACAGCCGGGCCGTCTATGGAGACTGTGTCCCCGCCCCAGAGATGGATGTGAAATTCGTCCTGTACCGCGCGTAGACCTTGCACGAAGCTTTCCATAAGACTTAAGTCCACGGATTTGGGCCAGGCTATAGATAAAAGATAGCCGCGCGGCGACGCGGCTTTGGCCGCTAGATCTGATAAATTGACCCGCAAAAGGCGCTGCGCCACATCGGCCCCGTATTCGCCCTTGGGAAAGTGTACGCCCTCGACCATGGCGTCTTTGGTCAGCACCAGATCAAATCCGGGTGTGGGAGAAAAATGCGCCGCATCATCCAAAAGACCCAATCCTTCGGGCCCCGCCAAAGGCGCAAAATATTTGGCGATCAGATCAAACTCGTTCAAACTGGCTTTCCAACCAGGCCAAATTCGGCGGCTCTTACTTTGCGGGCATATTTATCCAAAGCCCCGTTGACAAAAGCGGGCTCGCTTTGTTCGAAAAACTGCGCCGCTACCGAGACATATTCATCGACAATCACAAGCGCCGGAATATCAGGCCGCCGCGAGATTTCATAACTCCCGGCTCTCATAATGGCGCGCAGCGTCATATCCAGACGCTTCATGGTCCACTTGTCCGACAAATGTGCGGCGATATCCTGATCGATGGTTTCCTGAAACTGCACAACCCCTCGCAAGACATCCTCAAAGAATTCAACATCAGAATTCTCCGGCGTGATACGATGATGGGTGAATTCCTCGATGACCGAGTCGAGCTGAATGCCGCTAATATCCATTTGATAGAGCGCCTGTACAGCCGCCAGCCGTGCCAGGCTGCGGCGTTTATGATAATTATCGTCCATTAGCCCTTCAGCTCTTCACGGATTTTGATCATTTTCAAAACCGCATTGGCGGCGAACCCGCCTTTGTCTTTCTTGTCCTTTTTGGCGCGGGCCCAGGCTTGCTTTTCGTTTTCCACCGTGATGATCCCGTTGCCGATGGCAAGATTATTATTCACGGCCAAATCCATAATGGCGCGGGCCGATTCCTGACAGACATAATCATAATGGGTAGTTTCGCCTCGAATCACACATCCGAGCGCTACATAGCCATCAAAATTTGTCTTTCCAGCTTCGGCATAGGAAATCACATGGGGAACTTCCAAAGCTCCGGGAACTGTAACCTTGGTGATTTCGACGCCGGGCTGCTGCAAGACCGCCAAGGCGCCTTCGAGCAGCGCGTCGGAAATCTCTTCGTAGAACCGCGCTTCAATAACGAGAATTTTTGTCATATTCAGGACTTATATTGCTTTGGCGGCGTAATGCCGGTGAGTTCCAGATTATAGGCTTCAAGGCCAATCAGCTTGGGCATGGTATTAGTGATCAGGCGCATCTTGCGCACCTTTTGATCGGTCAGAATCTGCGCCCCAACCCCATATTCGCGAATGTTTTGTTCTTTGCGATCAACAGGTTTGCTATTGGCACCAAGGCGCTCCAGGAGGGTATCGATGCTCCCTTCGCGTATCAGCACCATAACGGCATGCCCGTCATACTCAGCCAGTTGATGCATGGCGTGCCAGATCATACCGGACCGCGGGCTGTTCTCGTGCAGAATGTCACCGGCAAAATCCACTTTGTGCACCCGAACCAAGGTTTCCTTACCCGGGATTGGTTCGCCTTTGGTCAAGGCTACGTGCTCAAGACCATCGAGGTAATTACGGTAAACATGAATTTTAAAATCATGGCCGGCCTGATCGGTAAAATTAGAGGACGCCACATGTTTGACAAAGTGGTCTTTTTGCATGCGATAAGCGACCAGATCTTCGATGGTGCCGATTTTCATGCCGTGGAACTGGGCGAATTTTACCAGATCCGGCAGACGCGCCATGGTCCCGTCATCATTCATGATCTCGCAGATGACGGCCGATGGATTTAGACCCGCCATTCGGGAAATATCGACAGACGCCTCAGTGTGGCCGGTCCGAACCAGGACGCCGCCGTCACGGGCAATAATTGGAAACATATGGCCGGGCGAAACAATGTCGCGCTCTGTGCTCTCGGGGTCGATGGCGACCTGAATAGTGCGGGAGCGGTCGCCAGCACTAATGCCCGTGGTAACGCCGTCACGGGCTTCGATGGATTGTGTAAAGGCGGTTTCGAACCGCGACTTATTTTCTGCGGACATATTGCGAAGGCCCAATGCCTCAGCCCGGGCCTCTTCGATGGCTAAGCAGATGAGCCCGCGGCCAAATTTGGCCATGAAATTCACCGCATCCGGAGTCGCGAATTGGGCCGGAATGATCAAATCACCTTCATTTTCCCGGTTTTCCGCATCCACCAGAATATACATACGGCCATTGCGGGCATCTTCGATAATCTCTTCCGGCGTGGCGAGATTATAAACGTCTTCTTTTGAGGCTTTATTGAGCTTTTCAGTCATCACGGGCTTTCATATGAGACAAGTATCGGGCCACATAGCGCGCTATGAGGTCGATTTCCAGATTTACTTTGTCACCGACGGCAAGTTTTCCCAGCGTTGTGACCTCGGCTGTGTGCGGAATGATATTGACCTCAAACCAGTCTTTACCAACCGCGTTGACCGTCAATGACACACCGTCCACACAGGCTGAGCCCTTAGGCGCAATAGCGAACATGATATCATCCGGCGTTTTGAAGCGGAACCGTTTGGACCCAGCGATGTCCTCGATCTCCAATACTTCGCCGCGGCCATCCACATGACCGGTCACCAGATGCCCGCCTAATTCATCCTTGGCGGTCATGGCCCGTTCGAGATTGACCAGGCGTCCTGCTCCCCAATCGCCCATGGTCGTTTTATCCAGGCTCTCATCAGAGACATCAAAGCTGTACCATCCAGCATAATCAGACTTGTCCAAAATTCCCTTTTCAACGACTGTCATACAGGCCCCAGAATGAGAAATGGACGCGCCGATATCGATGGTATCCACGTCGAAATGAGTCTCCACCACCATGCGCGTATCGCCCCATTGCCTGCCCGTTTCGCGGGTGACGGCGGCAATGCGGCCTACATCTGTAATTATGCCCGTGAACATCAGCTTATGCGCTCCAGAACTTCATATGTATCAGGCCCTATCATTTCCAATGATTGTCGCTGAAACCGTAGCGCGTTGTCCAGAGACAAAAACGTCATATCACTTATGCAGTTTCGCCCGTCACCGCCCAAAATCATGGGGGCCCGGAACCAATGAATGACGTCCACAAACCCGTCCTTAAGGAAGCTTGCCGCTAACGTGCCCCCGCCTTCGACCAAAAGGGACGTTACGCCATTCTCCATGAGGATCTTCAGGCTTTCGCCAAGATCTAGGCCTGTGGCTCCGCGCCGAATTGGAAACACACGAATACCCATAGATTTCAGCAGGTTATCGCCGGTTTTTAAATCCTGATCACAAAACACAAACACCGGTACATCACCAGCTGTTTGCGCCAGTATGGAGCCCGCTGATAATCGCAGTTGGCTGTCATATATAATACGTACGGGATCGGCGGCGCCAGCCATACGGGCCGTTAATCTGGGGTCATCCAGCTCCGCCGTATTGGCCCCGATACAAATCCCGTCATGGGCTGCCCGGAGCTCCCGTCCCTTTTGACGGGAAGCTTCACTTGTAATCCATTTGGATTGGCCATTAGACAGTGCAATTTTACCGTCCAAAGACGTGGCCATTTTCAGAGAAACGAAAGGTCGGTCCACGCGGAACTACTCTTCTTCCTCGGGTTTTGAGAGTTTCTCTTCTTCGATAAAGGCCTCGAAATCATCGGCAGCCCGAAAGTCGCGATAAACACTTGCATAGCGCACATAGGCGACCTTATCGAGACCGGCCAAACCTTCCATAACCAGCTCACCAATTTGATCAGATGTAATGTCTGAATTGCCGCCGCTCTCCAGCTGACGAACGATTCCGCTAATCATTTGCTCAACCCGTTCGGAATCCACAGGCCTTTTCTGCATGGCAATCATCACGGAGCGGGTGAGTTTATTGCGGTCAAACGGGACCCGTTGTCCGGTTTTCTTGACGACATAAAGTTCGCGCAATTGAACCCGTTCAAAAGTCGTAAAACGCCCGGCACAGGCATTACACAGGCGGCGTCGGCGCACAGCCGTACCGTCTTCTGCCTGGCGGCTATCTTTGACCTGAGTGTCTTCACTATTGCAAAACGGGCATCGCATGATGCGACGAATATAGGGAGCGGATTAGCCGCGGTAAATAGGAAAGCGGGCTGTAAGAGCTTTTACTTCTGCCTTAACCTGGGCTTCGATTTCCGGATTTCCATCGGGATTCTCTGCTAATGCGTCCAGAATACGGGCAATCATCTGGCCAATTTGACGAAATTCAGCCGGGCCAAATCCGCGGGTTGTCCCTGCAGGTGAGCCGATCCGAATGCCGGAGGTAATGGTGAATTTCTCTTGGTCAAACGGAATACCGTTCTTGTTACAGGTGATATAGGCCCGGCCCAAAGCCTTCTCAGCAGCATTGCCCTTCACCCCCTTAGGCGAGAGATCAATCAGCGCTAAATGGGTATCAGTCCCGCCGGACACCACCGCATAACCCGCCTCAACCAAGGCTTCGGACATTGCCTTACAATTATCGATGACGAGCTGACTATAAGCTTTAAACTCGGGCTTGAGCGCATCGCCAAAGGCAACGGCTTTGGCCGCAATCACATGCATGAGCGGACCACCTTGAAGACCCGGGAAGATAGCGGAATTGATTTTCTTGGCGAGTTTTTCGTCATTGGTCAGGATCATGCCGCCGCGAGGTCCGCGCAATGTCTTGTGGGTCGTCGTCGTAGCCACGTGCGCGTGCGGGAACGGGCTGGGATGGGTGCCACCGGCGACCAGACCGGCAAAGTGCGCCATGTCCACATGCAGGTAAGCGCCGACTTTATCAGCAATTTCCCGAAACCGGGCGAAATCAATCACGCGGGCATAGGCAGAGCCACCGCAGATAATCAATTTCGGCTTATGCTCCAGCGCCAGCGCCTCAACCTGATCATAATCAATCAAATGGGTATCCCGCGTCACGCCATAAGCGATGGCATTAAACCATTTTCCAGACATATTTGGCGGCGCGCCGTGAGTAAGGTGCCCTCCGGACGCCAGATCCATACCCAGGATTGTATCCCCTGGCTTTAACAGTGCTAGGAACACGCCTTGATTAGCCTGCGACCCGGAATTGGGCTGCACATTGGCAAAACCGCAATCAAACAGTTTGCAGGCGCGCTCTATGGCCAGATTCTCAGCCACATCCACATGCTGGCATCCGCCATAATAGCGCTTACCCGGATAGCCTTCCGCGTATTTATTGGTGAGGACGGAGCCCTGAGCTTCGAGCACAGCATTGGACACAATGTTTTCCGAGGCAATCAGTTCAATCTCATGCTGCTGACGATCGAGCTCATCCTGCATACTGGCAAAAAGTTCCGGATCACGATCCTTTAGCTCTTGCGAAAAATAATCTTTTAGGTGCGCAAAGGCTTCTTTGTTTTCAGCGGCAGACATCCGATCTCTCCGTAAAAATGAGGGTTTCCATTATTGAAGATGGGCGCGAGTCGCAATGCCTATTCCGACATAATTCAGTGCTTAAGCGACTTTTTCCCGTTTCAAGTCCATTTCGTCCCAGACCCGGTGCAGAGCGCCCATTAATTGGTCCATCATGGCGTCCGTATGGAACGGGCTGGGTGTGAAGCGCAGGCGTTCTGTGCCGCGCGGGACGGTCGGGAAATTAATGGGCTGAACGTAAATTCCAAACTCTTCGATCAGGCGATCGGAAATAGCCTTACATTTGACCGGATCACCGACCATGAGCGGCACAATATGCGTATCGCCATCAATAAACGGGAAGCCATCGGCGCGAAAGCGGGCTTTCAGCGCATTGGCGCGTTCCTGATGTTGATCACGCATTTCTGGTGAAATTTTCAATATCTTGACACTGCGCAGGGCGCCCGCTGCTGTGCTTGGCGGAATAGACGTCGTAAAGATAAAGCCGGACGCCATGGACCTTACGGCATCGACGATGGTTTCATTGGCCGCAATATAACCGCCAATCATCCCAAAGGCTTTGGCTAGCGTACCTTGGATAATATCGATACGGTCCATAAGGTCTCGCGCCTCACAGACTCCGCCGCCGCGTTCTCCGTACATTCCGACCGCATGGACTTCGTCAATATAGGTCAGAGCGTTATACTTATCGGCCAGATCACAAATTTCCTTGATGGGCGCGATATCGGCGTCCATGGAATAGACGCTCTCAAATGCGATCAGTTTTGGGCGATCGGCCGGCGCCGCTTTCAGCTTGGCTTCGAGATCGGCCAGATCATTATGTTTGAAGATATGCTTTTCGCAGCGCGCACGCTGAATACCGGAAATCATAGAGGCATGATTCATTTCATCGGAGAAAATAATCAAACCCGGTAGGATTTTGCTCATCACGCCCAATGTGGCCTCATTCGCCACATAGCCCGACGTAAAGACGAGCGCGCGGTCTTTGCTGTGCAAATCCGCTAATTCTTTTTCCAGCTGCACATGATAATGGGTGGTTCCTGCGATATTCCGCGTTCCGCCTGACCCTGTACCAGCCGCATCGACGGCAGATTTCACCGCTTCGACCACACAATCATTCTGCCCCATGCCCAGATAATCATTTGAACACCAAACGATGATTTCTTTTTCGGAATAGTCGTCTTTATACCAAACGGCTTTCGGGAATTCGCCTTTGACACGGCGAATATCTTGAAAAACCCGATACCGGCCTTCACCACGAACGCTATCTACGGCACCGGAAAAGTGTGATGTGTAATCAAATGGCATAGCTTGCTTTTAAATATTTCGGACAATTTAGTCGAATAAATATAAATAATCCATTGCCGAAACGCCGCATCAAGCTCTAAATGAACTCAAACGGAGAATATTTTGCCTGCCTTTCCCCAAACTCGAATGCGCCGCACCCGAATGAAAGGGTTTTCCCGCCGTCTCGTCCGCGAGTCGCATTTATCGGCAGATGATTTAATCTGGACCATGATTGTTTCAGATTCGGTAAAATCCCGAGAGGCTGTCACGAGCCTGCCGGGCGTAGAGCGCGTGGACATCGATAATCTTGTGAAAGATGCCAAGCGGGCTTACGACCTCGGTATTCCAGCGATTGCTATTTTTCCTCATATAAACCCCAAGCTAAAAGACGGCGTCGGCAGCGAAGCTCTCAATGCTGATGGGCTTATTCCCAATGCCATTCGCGCCGTGAAATCTGCGGTGCCGGAGCTGGGCGTCATTGTCGACGTCGCACTCGACCCCTTCACAGATCATGGTCATGATGGCGTCTTAGTCGGCGATGAAATTATCAATGATATCAGTGTGGACGCTCTGGCCGATGGCGCGATCATCTTGGCCGATGCGGGCGCTGATATTGTGGCCCCTTCTGATATGATGGATGGGCGGGTCGGCGCTATCCGGCGGGAGCTGGACCAGCACGGCCATCACAATGTAATGATCATGTCTTATGCGGCCAAATACGCCTCTGGTTATTACGGGCCTTATCGGGATGCCATTGGAACGTCAGCGGCCTTAAGAGGCGACAAACGCACCTATCAGATGGACCCCGGCAATAGCGATGAAGCCATTCGAGAAGTTGGCCTGGATATCGAAGAAGGCGCGGACATGGTCATGGTTAAACCCGGCCTGCCTTATCTGGATATTATCTACCGGGTGAAGTCCACATATGCGGTGCCAACCTTTGCATTTCAGGTCAGCGGCGAATGCGCCATGATCATGGCGGCCGCGCAAAATGGCTGGGCCGACGAAGAGCGGGTTATACTCGAGAGCTTGATGTCATTTAAGCGGGCCGGCTGCGATGGTATTTTGACCTATTTTGCGCCCAAGGCGGCGGAGTGGTTATCAGAGTCCATTCTGGACGCCTGATACTTTCGGGGGCTCATGCCAAACCATCTCTTAAAGGCGCGGGTAAATGCAGCTTGATCACTATACCAAAGATCTATGCCGATTGACGCCAGCTTTTGCCCTCGCCCCATCATAATCAAGCAGAGGTCCATTTTTACCGTTTCTAAAATTTCTTTGAAGCTGGAGTTTTGTGCTTGCAAAAATCGTCTCAGGCTACGCTCGCTGATCCCTAGCGTTTCTGCCGTTTTTCCGATTGTCGGGCGCTCATGGATTATGGTGGATCTAATCGCATGTTCAACCCGGAAGGTAATATCGTTTTGAGCGTGAAAAGAAGCTAGGATTTTTTCCTGTTGCGCTTTCATAAGGCTATATTTCGAGGGATCAGCCGTAGGCAAGGGCTCGTTGATAATTCCGGGCCGGAAATGGACCGAGTAATAAGGCATGGAAAACTCCACGTCGCAATCCAGTAACTCTTCATATTGACCAGGGTCTATAGCGGCCTCATGCCCTAATGACACCTTTAGAACGCCTTTCCCAAACCCCCAGGCTAACCAATCGATAGACGTGACATAATTGGTCATGACATATTCCAGCACATGCCGATAGCGCGTAAAATATCGCTCCGGAAAGGTCGGATTGAAAACGATTTGATCGGTCTGCGAGCCGTTTTCACCTTGTTTGACGAATTCTGGTTTTCCGACCGTGTGGACCAAAGGCGCGTATCGGCAATTGGTCAAGGATGCCTCTTCTAGATCCTGACAAAAGGCCAAAATATTGCCCATTTTTGTATAGGACGGGATCCTGAATTTTCGGCTGCACGCCACTCCAATCAATGGGTTGTCCAAATCATTTTCCGCCATGTTAAAGAGATCGCTGACAATCTCGATATCCACCCGGGATTTTGGCGAGGCATAAGAATGTGATAAAATGAGAGCGTAGCTTAAAAGCTTTTCGGGGGATACGCC
>CALDSY010000009.1 GCA_937924355.1 uncultured Caulobacterales bacterium | reverse complement strand
TGGTCCGTACGCAAAACGAAGTGACCAGCGCCATCGAAGGCTATCGTTTCAATGACGCCGCCGAAGCCGCTTATAAATTTGCCTGGGGCACGTTTTGCGACTGGTATATCGAACTGGCCAAGCAATATCTGACCGGCGAAGACGGGGCAGAAAAAGACGAGACGCGGGCGTCTGTCGCCTTTGTTCTCGACAATATCCTGAAACTGTTGCATCCCTTTATGCCGTTCATCACAGAGGACCTTTGGGCCAAGCTGGGCGATCGCGGCGAAATGTTGATCTTGGCCGATTGGCCGGCATTAAGCGAAGATCTTATCAATCCATCAGCGAAAGATGAAATAGACTGGGTTATGGATGCCATTGGGTCCATCCGTTCTGTGCGCTCGGAAATGAATATTCCGCCCAATAAAAAAGGGGCTATGTTGGTGATGGGGGCGAGCGCGGTCACACAATCCCGGATCGCAAAATACGAACCGAGTTTTGATCAAATGGCCCGGGTGAATAGTTGGTCGGCGACAGATAGCGCGCCAAAAGGTTCACTGCAATGTGTGGTCGGCGAAACAACCATTGCTTTACCCCTCGCGGATCTGATTGATCGCGGCGCGGAAAAAGCGCGGCTCGAAAAAGAGATCGAAAAGCTCCAGGGCGAGATCGAAAAGATCCATAAAAAGCTGGGTAATGCCAATTTTGTAGAACGCGCGCCTGAAGCCGTCGTGCAGGAACAAAAGGATCGTCTGGCCGGTTTTGAGCAGGAAACCACCAAGCTAAAGGCCGCTTTGGACAACCTCGCCTAGGACATCCGCCAAGCGCCCGTCTTTTTCGCCGCGACAACTGCAACAGCGTAGAGCCAGCATACACGCTGGCTCACCGGGTTTGGGCCGAGGCGGAAATGCGTTCCATATATTTTTAACGCAATCATGTTATAAAAAGTCTGATATCGAGAGAATCAGGGGCCAATATGGACGTGCACGAAATCAGATCCAAGCTCTACCAGTCGATAGGCTGGACTTATAGCTCGCTGGGCCAAGAACCGGGGATTATTGAGAATCTGAAAAAATGGCGCATGATTGATTGCCGGTCCGGACGGTTTGATTTCCACGGGGCTTTGACTGGGATAGGCGGCAATGGCCAAGCTTTTCGCATTGCCGATGTCACGGACGCCACGGCCCAGGGCCAAAAAACCGGGTTTCGCGGTGCCATCGTATCTTTCCGCCAGGCTGAGCGCTTTAAGGGGCGAACCATCGTCGCGACCGATAAGGGCGTTTACAATCCCACGACGATTGACCTCATGTCGCGCGTCCCGTTTGACTGCACCGATTTTGAAAAAATGTTTGAGGTCTATAGCGACCAACAGGATGAGGCGCGCACATTGTTTACCTCTGGTTTTATGCGTCGCATGACCGTCTTCAGTCAGGAAACATTGGGCCAACGATTGCAAGCCTGTCTATTGGGGGAGGATATTCACTTTGCCCTCGATATTGACGATCAATTCTCGTTTTCCAAAACGCCAGAAAGTGAGGGCGCGGCCTATGTGCGGGATCTGGTTATTGAGGCCGGCTCCATTTGCGTCATTCTCGAAAAGCTCTATTCCATTCAGGCCAAGCTCGGGGTTACAGAGACCAAACAGGACAAACAGGCCCGGCTTGCCTATTACAAAAAATGTTTGTCAAAAATGATGGAAACGGCCAAGACAATTGCAGCCGAGCAGGCCCGTCAGGGGCAAGCCGCCTAAAAGGAACGCATCTTGCCATTTCAGGAAACCCATCCGGAATTCAAAGGCTTCAACCAATATTATGAGCGCGAGCTTTTGCCTGCTTTGCAAGACAAAGAATATGATCGTCTGGAGGCCTTCAAGAAAATCAATAGCCGCGCGCCATTAGCGGTTTTAGCTATTCTAGCCATAGGTGGATTGTTTTTCTACAAATCGCGGGCACCAATGATTTTGGGCATGGCGGCCGCCGTTTCGGCCATGGCCTATTTTGGCATCCGTTCCTATTATCTCAAGGACATCAAAAAACGAACCAAGAACCATCTAGTTGCCGGGATATGCAAATTCATCGGATGGGAATTTTCCGAAACGGTTGATACGCCGCCGCCTTTGGAGGCTCTGATCGATAACGGCCTGTTACCCAAACGCTATGACAGGGTTAGCTTTGAGGACAAAATGTGGGGCAATGCTCATGGTGCCGATTTCGAGGCGCTCGAGTGTCATATGGAACGAGAAGATCGGGACAGTGACGGCGACACAAACTGGGTGACCGTCTTTCGCGGCTCGCTCATGGCAATCGATTTTCACTATGATTTTCTCGGGCGCACCGTCGTTCTACGGGATAAGGGTTTTTTCAATCGCAAGAAAAAAGGCGATATGAAACGGGTCGGATTGGTGGATCCCAAATTTGAAAAAATCTTTGAGGCCTACGGCACAGATCAGGTGGAGGCGCGGGTTTTACTGACGCCAACTTTCATGCAGCGTCTGGTGGATTTGGAAGAGTCGGTTGACGGCAAAAATATCCGTTTTGCTTTTTTGAATGATCTTCTATTGATAGCGGTTGAAACACCTAATCGGTTCGAAGCGGGTAGTATGAACAAACCCATTACCGACCCGCAGCGTACGCAAAACATCCTCGATGAAATCGGTGCAGTCTACAACCTGGTGGATGGACTTATGAAGCCGCTCGAAGGGCGTCGGCGTTAGCGTTTTTCGCAGTCGCCATAGGCTTCTGAATAGGGTTGCCCAAAGCACTTCAGAAGTCGTCTGACGACTGAAAGATTCTGTGGTTCATCCACAAATCCTTCTGGCATTGTGATGTCCGGGTTATTTTTCAGGAATTGTCGTCTTTGTTCTTTCAATGTCTCCGGAACTTCAATGGCCGACAATCTATCATAGACGTATTGAACTTTATCCTTGTCGTTTTCCAAAAACCCGATGGTTGCGTCCACATACAGGTTCCAGGTTTCCCCGTGGTCATCTAAATCTTTATAGGTGCCGCGGAAAAATTGAATGGCTTCTTTTGTACGGCCACTTCCGGCTTTTAATTGACCTGCGTGCCACCTCAATATTCCGTGGCTATTCGGAGGATGCGGTTGAGAGAATAGAATATAGTCTTTTATCAGTTCCGCGGAAGCGTTTTTACAACCTTCTTTATAAGAATAGACTCGCCAGCCTCCCTTGAAATCCTGATCAAAATCGTCTTGGGATAGCCTGAGAAGACGGTCATGTTCCGCGTCGTCAATACCGCACTCTTCCAAGGATTTGTCGAACAGATCTGTTTTTTTTGTTGATGTATCGGATTCTTGCGATTGACTTGTGCAAGAAGAAACGAGAACAAAGGCTGCTAAGAATACTATTTTTTGCGTGATCATTTCTTTGATTCTAAATCCATAATATAGGCCTTGTCCAGCGCGCCCTGACTTTCCAAAAATTGTGCGAGCGTTTGCCGTGTTGTTGTGAATATTTCCTCGCTGTGATCGTCCATGATCAGACGTTCA
>CALDSY010000008.1 GCA_937924355.1 uncultured Caulobacterales bacterium | reverse complement strand
ATATGACGCCGATAGTTCCAAATTCACACAGAGCCTGGGCTGCTGGTCTGGCTTCCACGCCATGCAAATGATGCGCGCCATTAAGCGCCAAAAGGGAACTCTGGATAAAGCCTATGTCTATCTGTCTGGCTGGATGGTTGCCGGTCTGCGCAACCGTTTCGGACACCTGCCGGATCAGTCCATGCACGAAAAGACAGCTGTGGTTGACCTGATTGAGGAGATCTACACATCTCTACGTCAGGCCGACGAGGTTACGCTGAACGACCTGTTCGCCGAACTGAAAACAACGGATGACCGCGATGCTGTCATTGCCAAAATCGACGCCCATGAAAGCTATGTGCGTCCGATCATCGCCGATATCGATGCCGGTTTCGGGAACGTCCACGCCACTTACTTGCTGGCCAAGGAAATGATCAAAGCGGGGGCTTGCTGCATCCAGATCGAAAACCAGGTGTCCGACGCCAAACAGTGTGGCCACCAGGACGGTAAAGTGACCGTGCCGCGCGAAGACTTTGTCGAAAAGCTGCGCGCCGTTCGCATGGCCTTTGAGGAGTTGGGTGTGGATGACGGTGTTATCGTTGCCCGGACCGACAGTCTCGGCGCTGGCCTGACCCAGAAAATCCCGGTTTCTCGCGAAGCGGGCGATTCTGCTGCCGAGTATACAAAATGGCTTGAAACAACACCTGTCTCTGATCTTAATCAGCTGGACGACGGCGAAGTTGCTATTCAGCTCGGCGGTCAACTGGTCAAGCCAACCCGTCTGCCAAACGGCCTATACAAGTTCCGGGCTGATACGGGCGAAGACCGTGTTGTCGAAGATTGTATTTCGTCTCTGACAGAGGGCGGTGCTGATCTGCTTTGGATCGAAACAGCCACGCCAAATGTGAAGCGTATAGCGGGCATGGTCAACCGGATCAAAGAGGCGGTCCCGAACGCCAAGCTCACCTATAATAACTCGCCTAGCTTTAACTGGACATTGAACCTGCGCAAACAGGTTCGCGAAGACTGGATTGCCGAAGGCAAGATCCATGAGAGCTCTTACCCAGAAGCCGAGTTGATGTCGGCCCGTTTTGACAATGACCCGCTGGGCCTCGAAGCGGACGCCCGCCTGCAGGCTTTCCAGACGGATATTGCCCGCGAAGCCGGCGTATTCCATAACCTGATTACACTGCCGACTTTCCACGGCACGGCCAAGGTCATGAATGACCTGTCCGAAGGTTACTTTGGTGATCAGAAAATGCTGGCTTACGTCAAGAACATTCAGCGCGAAGAAATCCGCACTAATGTTTCTGCGGTGAAGCACCAGCACGAGGTCGGGTCTGACCTTGGCGATACGTTTAAGGAAATGACCGGCGGTGACCGCGCGCTAAAAGCTGGCGGTGAGCACAACACCATGAACCAGTTCGCCAATGTCGCCTAGTTAACCCCGTCATCCCGACAATGTCCACTTTTTGTCGGGATGGCACTTTACAAAAATTCTCTCAACTAACCCCGGTTCGCCGGGGATTTTTTATGGTTCGGTGGAGTCTGGGGCAGGGGTCAACAAAACAACTTCGCCTGACCAACTGATGCCAGCTCGAGCTATAACGAGAGAATGCATATTGTACTGGGCAATATGACCTGTGCCCGATGACACTGTGCCAAGGCTGTCATAGTTTTTATAATCGGGGCCGTAAAAGACGAAATCGCCTCTAAAATCTCCATCCGATATTGGGTAATTGGTTCCGACCAGAATATCCGGGTGGGTATCATTATTGGCGTCAAATATGCCGAGTTGATAGGCACCGCGGCGCCGTAATAGCGGGTTATCCTCTATCTCCATTTTCAGGATTTTGGGTAGACGTAACCGAATACGGGGCTTTGAAAACGGTTCATCGGCATTACCCGAGTTTTCAAAAACTAATAAAAGTCCGACTTTGGTCACAGCAACGAAATCCGGATAATCGTCTTTATTGAAATCAAAAACTTTGGCGTCGGTCCACGACTTCGCATATTTGATGGGCTCGGTTACGTTTATCAACTGGCCGCGCTGATTGACATAAAGCCGGGAGTCGGCCTGGCGGTCACACAGCAGAAAACCCTCATATCCGTCCCCGTCCCAGTCCGCCTTCTCAGCACACATTTCGCCGGAATTGCCCAGGTCTATATTTTCAATTTTCTCAAATTCGAAATTGCCCAAGCCTTTAAAAACCGCAGATGGTACCGGGTCAGCTATGTTCCCATCTGCATAGTTCGTAATAACCAGATCCGGGTGGATATCATCGTTTAGATTAAAAAAGCGAGCTACACGGCCACGTCCTGCTTTGTCCTCCGCGCCTATGGGGGGCTTGAATTCAAAATTCAAATTTCCGGTATTAATACTCAAGAAATTCCCATAGCCGCCTTCGCCTTTTCTAGCACCATGGGCACAAAAGATATCGGCATCGCCATCTTGGTCGATGTCCGACGCGTCACACAAGTGTCTGTCGAAAGGAGTATTGAGGCCGTTGGTCTCATTAAGGGATGGCAAGAGGTAGGCTCGGTCCTCACTATCATGCCCGTGAGGGAAAATATCTAGAATATTATCACCATTCAAATCGGACACGAGTAGACCGTAAACCAGCTCGTCGGCACTGATGACATATTCGCAATATCCTTTTAATTGGGACTGACGACAATCAGTGGCTGGCTGAATGATGTCTACGGTTAGTTTCTCAACATCTGATCCACAGGCCATGAGCGTCAGGGCGGACACACCACATATAAATGTCTTTAGATTCATCCTGACTATAAGGACGCACACGC
>CALDSY010000007.1 GCA_937924355.1 uncultured Caulobacterales bacterium | reverse complement strand
GTAGAGTATAAATGGTGGGAAGGTCCCGCCGAATGCGCGACCGTTGGAAAAGTCGTGGATACGACTGGTATGTCGGTCGACGAAATCATGGCGGCTATGAACGCTGCTAAGCCCCCTGCTTGCTCGGATTCTCCCTGGCTCAATTCACCTATTTCCATGGCCGGATTGAATATGCTGATCTCTCTTCTCGGGGCGCTGATCTGTTTCCGGTTTGCGGGAAAGGCCGTAAGCCATGCCTAAACGTCCGCCTATGCCGGGGATCAAAGGCCAGCAGCCTCGCCCCAAGACCATCGCCCCGCGATTGAAGGAAATGCTGCGGGTTGATCACGCCGGTGAGTACGGCGCGGTGGCCATCTATAAAGGTCAGCAAGCGATCTTTGGTAAAAACCATAAAACCCGCGAGATTGCGGCGAAACTGGCGGAAATGGAAGCGGAAGAACAACACCATTTGGATGCCTTTGATGATCTATTGAATGAACATAAAGTCCGCCCGACAGCGCTCGCGCCGATCTGGAATGTGGCCGGTTTTGGTCTGGGCGTCGTCACGGCGCTTATGGGCGAAAAGGCCGCTCACGCCTGTACCGAAGCGGTGGAAACCGTGATTGAGAAACATTACGCCGATCAGATTGATGAGCTGGAAGGGGACGCCGAGCATACCGAGCTGCGCGAGCGCTTTATTCAGTTTCGCGAGGACGAGCTCCATCACCGGGATGTGGCCATAGAAGAAGGCGCCAAAGAGGCCCCGGGCTATGGTATTTTATCCCGCGTCATCCGCGCCGGCTGCCATGCGGCTATTCGGATTAGTGAGAAAGTTTAATCCCTAAACTCACCGCTCATTCCTGCGAAGGCAGGAACCCAGTTAGAGTGGATGGATGCAAGACACCATAGGTTTCAACCTATGCACACCTGTAGTTGGAACGTACGTAGTATTCCAACATATTGCCTGGGCTGGGTTCCTGGCTTCGCAGGAATGAGCGGATTATTATGGGGGTTCTTATCTCGTCACCCTCATGGCTCCATAAACGCCCAACCCCACCAATAACAACAAGCTCCCCCAAATCATGGACTCGGTCCCCGCGCCAAAGATCGTAAAGGCGGAATATCCAGCGGCGAGGGCGGCCAGGACCACGCCGAAATTTCGCGCGCTGTGCTTCATTTCCGCCAGACAGCTGACAAAGAGCGGCAGCAAATACATAAACATACTCATGGTCAGAAGCTTTTTGAACAGTTCAAGTAAATTGCCATCTGCAAAACTCATTAGCATAAGCGCTGTTGCCAGAACCCCGCAGAGCAAGAGCGAGGCGCGGGGGGTACCGCTTTCATGGCCACCAGCAAAGATTTTCGGAAAGAGATTGTTCACGGCCAAGGCCATGGGCATCTGGCCGGTTACCAGGATGATGCCGTTGAGTGACCCGGCCATGGCGATGAGCGCGCCCGTAGCGATCAAGGGCGGTCCCCAGCTACCAAGGACGGCGGCGGCGTCTGAGAAAGGCCGCTCCGAGCCGATTAAAGTCTCATAAGGGACCAGACGCATGACCGCATACATGGCGGCGATATAGATAATTCCCACACTGATTACGGCAAAGAAAATAGCGCGCGGCACGGTCCGTTTGGGGTCATTGATATTGCCGGCCGGTGTGGCGCCGGCTTCAATTCCAGAGAAAGCCCACATGGCCGTGATCGACCCAGCTGCGAGCGCCTCGAAAAACCCGATGCCGCCAGGATTGACGGGCGGCAGGTTGTCAGTGCTGCCTAGTGTAAACCCGGCAAAGATTATGATGATAAGAGGCAGGATTTTTAGCAGCATTGTTACCAGCTGGAATCGGCCTGCGCTTTTCAGGCTGATCATGTTTATCCCAATCAGCCCCCACATAAGCACGAGCGCAAATGCCAGTTTGGCCGGCGCGTTATCGGAAAGACCTGGAATGAAGACGGTCAAATAACCTACAAAGGCTGTGGCCAGCGTGGGTATAGATATCCAATAGCCGCACCAATAGGCCCAACCGGACATGAATCCAGCTAAGTCGCCAAAGGCGTCCTGCGCATAAACATAGACCCCGCCGCTACGGTCTGTTCGCGTGGACAGCCGGGCGAAAACAAAGGCTAAAAGAAGCGCGCCAAACGCCGTAAAAATCCATCCTGCAAAGCTGATCAGCCCCAAACTGGCCATGTCGGAGGGCAAAAAGAAAATCCCCGAGCCAATCATGATCCCCGCAATCAGCGACCAGACTGACCAAAAGCCGAGCGGTTTTTGGAGGGGTTCTTCGTTGGTATTTGATTGGGGGGCTGAGCTCATGCTGGTTGTTTGACAGTTTGCTAATGTCTTTGCAATACGATCCGAGGTCTATTGGGGAGGGGCAGATATTCTACGAAAACTGTTTTTAATAAGCAGCCCAGCGCTACCAGTCTTAGTCATCGCCCGTATTCTGTATGTGGATGCGCGGTATAATAACCAGATCATAGAAGAAACCATCTATTCTGATGGGGGCTATGTAGCCTCGGGCGTTTACGGTCATGGCGACCTGCGGGTCGATGGCAGCACGCTCAGCTGGGTGACTTATGATGAGCTGACGGATGCAGGCAAAATCCGCAAGAGCTGCACGAATGGCGTCATGCCAGACCGGTCAGTCGATGTGGATTTCGTCTATCACGACGGGCTTTGGTATAAGCTGCGCTCGGGCACAGGCATTCTGCGCGCGGATGGCTTCACCTCTGACCCCAAGATGCATACATGGCGCGGATGGCTAAAGTCGCCCGTGGCTTTTGCGATAAAAAAGCCGCCTTTTGCCTATCAGATCAAAATCTGGCGGGATAAAGTTCTGGGCCGGGGCACATCTCCTCGCCAATATTTGCAATATTTGAAAAAGAGCAATCCCACCTGTTTTCATATGCCCGGGCCTTAAATCGCGCAAACTTCTCACTAACGTGACTGGCAGTTGAAGTGGTGGCTGATTAGGTGGCCTTCATGACTTATTTTACGACGACCAAATTTCTACTCGCGGCTGCCATGGGCAGCGTAATCTGGACTTCAGCAGCGCAAGCGCAAATGCCTGAGCGCATGGCGGATGAGAATGACGGCACAGGCTATATCGGCGTGACCGGGCTTTTAATGTCCGAATATCTCGGCTCGGCCGAAGAAGATCTCTCTGTTTTGCCCTATCTTTCCCTTGAAAATGTCAAAGGTTTCGACTTTTTCGGCACTGCCCTGACTTACCGGGCCATTGACGTGGGCACAGGCCAGGGCTTTGGCAAATGGTCTTTACGGGCCGGACCGCGCGTGGCCTATACGCCAGGTCGGGATTCTTCCGACAGCCCAACCCTCACAGGGTTTGAAGATATTAATGGTAGCCTGCCCGTAGGCGGATATGCTTTTGGCACGATCGGGCCTGTGGGCCTGCGCCTCGATGCCGGGCAGGATTTCATCGGCCATGACGGGCTGACCGTCGACGCGTCAGTCGGTACGGCCTATACGGGCAAGGGCTTTGGAATTCAGCCGGCCCTGACCGCCAGCTGGGCCGACAACACCCACAATGATGCGTTTTTTGGCGTTAATGCCGCCCAATCAACGGGCTCGGGCCTGAACCCTTATGAAGCCAGCGCCGGTATCTATAGCTATTCGGCCAGCATGCTCGCCTGGGTCGAAGTCAAAGAGAATTACGCCGTCGTCTTGTCGGGGTCTTATCGCTGGTTTACGGATGAAGCGACCAATAGCCCGATCCTGCAAGCCCCGGATGGCAGTGATGAGGGCTTCTTCGCCGCCATTAGCCTGACCCGGAAATTTGATACCAATAAGTGGTAAGCGCCCAGCTCTAGTTCCAACATATAATTTCGCTCACCCCTAACAAATTCCGCTCATCCTGCTGAACAGCAGGGTCCAAGCGCAGTTGCCGCAGGGTGACCAAATGGTGATACCTCCTGAACATGTCTTGGATACCGCCGTTCGGCGGCATGAGCGATTTTAAGGGTAGGTTTTACTCTTCGGCGTCTTCACCCCAGCCAAATTTTTTCATCAGACTCGCGCTGACCGTGGGCTGGAGTTGATAGTCTCCGCCTTTGACGATAAGGGCGCTGGCGCCCATATCCTTTAAGGTCTTGAGCGCTACGATATGCATGTCTTTAAAGGGTTCGGGCATGAGCGGAATATCTTCACCGTCAACCCGGGCATAAATCATAGACTCTCCCCTGAAGTCATCATAGCGCACGGCCAGATATTTCGTATCGGGCATAATGATCGCCAGGGCACCGGGTACCATCTTCTTATAAAAGCTCTTGCCGTCTTTCGTGCCTTCGGTCAGCTCTGCGATAGAATGTTCGCCCGAACGGTTATGAAAAAGAGGCGCCAGACCCATTTCAAAATAAAGACCTTCATCATATTTAGGGCGCTCGGCGCGGGTCTTATCGGCAACGCAAACCTCGCCGCCCGGATTGGCCTTGGCCGCGTCTAAAAATGAGGGGGTTTCGCCAGAGGGTTTCTTAAAGGGAATGTCGATCTCTTTTTCGTCCGTGCGGATGAAAAAGCGCTCTGGCCAGTCGCCGCCATCCTTGATCAATAGTTTCGGCATCAGGCCCACATTGACGACATCGCGTCGGCTGTCTTTCACTTCACCGAGTTTCTTGACCAGTTTGGGTACCTTTTTGGCTGGGAAACAAAAGACTTCGCCGCGCAGATCATCTGATTGCGCCTGTGCAGGCAGGCACAACAGAGATGAACACAAGGCGGCGAGGCCTATGACGTAAAAGGGGCGCATGCCGACATTAGAAAGAAGAGCTGGCTGACTGTCCAATCAAAAAAGCGTTAGAAAACACCGGATTAAGGTTAATGCCCGTTAACCATAAAGGGTAAATCGTAAGAGGAAAATTTACTTCAACAAATCTAAATATATAACACGGTCAAGTTGTGTCCCCCACGCAGGTTGACTATAACAATGAAAAGGTCGCCTGGTAGGGGCGGCCTTTTTTATCTCATGTTAGCGCAGGCCCCAGTGCCGTTCCGCGAGCGTGATGAGGGCGCGTTCGTTGATATGAACTTTGCCGTCCGCCATGGAAATATCCCGCATGACAGAGAGGATGGTCTCTTTATTCGGTAGGTCTGAAAGTTGATCCAACAAGTTGTAAAACCAGTCCTTGTAAAAAGGTGTCGAGAGCTCATCGCGAATATGGTTTTTGTTTGTCTCATACCAATCAGAAAGTTGGGACCGAGAAAGCGCCGGGCTTAAAGGATCGACATTCTCCGCAGGGCGCGGCGCCTTTATTGAAAGATTGGGCGTGACAACTAACTGGTTTTCCGTGTTTGGGTTGAAGTCACGATCGAGATTTAGCTGGCTCGCCGAATTAACAAAGGCGGAAACCTCTGAGTCGTAAACATGCTTGTCAGCAAATATAATAGCGGCCATCAAACGCAGTACATTGTTAAAGTCATCAACCGTCATGATTATGACTTAAGGGCTCTCAGTAAAATATCAATGAATATCATTATGACGTGGGCGGCGCAGCTATACAGATTTGGTCAAAAACAGAGAGAGCCCAATAATGAAAAAGACTCCACCTGCTTTTCTTGGGTCCATGCCTTTCTTTATCCGCAGTCTTTCTCTCGGTGTCAAAAATAGTACAGCTGATAAAAATAGAAAAACAATCCCTGCAAACTTGAATGCCATGCTTCAACCTAAGGAAGGCATGCTTCCAATGCAAACCATTAGCGACGGCAAATGGGGGAGTAAGGATATGCTCAGGGAATTTTATACGAAACTAGACAAGCCCGTAATCCGGCACACTAAAGGGCGATCTCGCCTCTCTGTCGCCAGATTCCAATGACTTCCAGATTATAACAGGGTCGCCCCCGTTCTCCTCAATAACGCGCAAGACGTTACGCGCCGCTTCTGGGGTATAGCCCATTGCAGTTATTTCGGAGAATGTTGGGTAGCTCATTGGATTCGACTTTAATGCGATTTTAGTGTGATTATGGCTGAATGAACGAACATGAAAAAACTATAGCCGCATTTGTCAACTATATCGATGAAATGCCGCCGACACTAGCGACCAACATCACCTACTACTCGCTCCTGATGATAGAAAAAAACTACCGACCAAAAACAGAACATGAAATCACGCCTTACTTTAAAGAAAAAATTCTAACTATGGGAAACACAAAGACATCAGGCGTCGCTGTCGCTTGTGGTATTTTGGACCTTTTATATAACTCAAATTTTGGCTCTATGTCTCAAAATCAGATTGGCCAGAAACACATCGTTGCTTTTCGTGATAAGTGGCAAGCGCTTCGCGTATCTGATTTATCGTTTCAGGCTCTAGTGCTTGCGTTAGAAAGTGAACAAATGGCAATCGTGGATTTGGCCATGAAAGAACTTGAATAATTCTCTGCTCGGCGCTCAATTCATTTTTCAATGGGTTTTACAATCTTCTTATCAGCGGCCTTAAAAATAGACCGCGCAATGTCCTGCGCAGATGCAGGGATTTGCTCAACTTGGTTTTTGACTGGACGCCCTCTTGAGCGCCCCTCTGTTTTTTTCTTATCGGTCATATCGCCACCCTATTCGATTAGGTCTTGATAACGCAAGCGCTTACCAATGAAGCCTTTAGCGAGTAATTCCATTTGGGTGATGGTGTCATAGTCACGGACGTTGTGGCGTCCGGCAAATTCGGTGATATAGCGCGACAGGTGCTTTTCGCTCATTTTGTGATAGGTGCCTTTATAGGCCCGCTTCAAGGTCGCCCAGAAGCTTTCTATGCCGTTTGTATGGGCCATACCGCGCACATATTCGCCAACAGAGTGATTTACGCTC
>CALDSY010000006.1 GCA_937924355.1 uncultured Caulobacterales bacterium | reverse complement strand
GGGTGAAACTCGGCGACGCCCAGCTCTGTGGCTTTTTCTAGAATAAAAGCATTGCGGTGTTTACGCAGGGGCGCAAAACACAGCCAGATATCCGGTGATGTTTGCGGCGCGCGCAGGGGCTCGACCATATAGATGACGCATTTTTTGCGCGAAACATCGCTGATGCGGGCTTTCCATTCACCATCGCGGCCATTGAATATGCGCAGCTCGTCCCCGACGCCCAAACGCAAGACATTGCTCAGATAATGGGCCTGTTCCCGCGGCAGCTCAAACCGCGCACCCGCCGAAAGAGCTTCGTCCATATATATCCGGGCTAGTGTGTAATTATCTCGCATGGAGTTTTCTATAAATAGCCGACCAGAAAATGCGAGACATTTTCAGAAAATTCCGCTCCCCTGGGCGACGGCTGGGGTCAGTCAGCGAAAGCGACTCGGCTGGGTCGATACCGGGAACTAAATTTGGGAAGAGCGGAATGATGTTGAGCTTTGGGCTTATTTCTTTAAACATCTCACCATGACGCAAACCATCAAAGACGCAAAGAATAACCATTGGGTCTACCGTATGCCTGCGAGTTGGATCCCCTATTTACAGCTCTCGCGCCTGGATCGCCCCATTGGCTACTGGCTGCTGACCCTGCCCGGATGGATTGCGCTGTCCTTTGCGGGCCTGTCCCATGGTCTGAGCGTGGCCGATTTAAAATGGGCGGCGCTCATTCTGATCGGCGCCATTGCCATGCGCGGTGCGGGCTGTACCTATAATGACATTGTCGACCGGGATCTGGATGCACAGGTCGATCGCACAGCACTGCGCCCCATTCCAGCGGGGACGATTTCCGTCAAACAGGCCTGGATGTGGTTGTTGGCCCAATGTTTTGTGGGATTGATTGTGCTTCTGTTTTTGCCGCGACTCGCCCAAATTATAGCGCTTTGCTCTATCCCCCTCGTCGCCGCTTATCCGTTTATGAAACGGATTACGTGGTGGCCGCAGGTCTGGCTCGGCATGACGTTTAACTGGGCGGCCTTAGTGGCCTTTGCGGCGAAGACGGGAGAGCTTTCTCCTGCAGTTATCGTTTTATATATCGGACTGATTTTCTGGACCATAGGATATGACACGATCTATGCCTGTCAAGATATCGAGGATGATGCTTTTGTCGGAATCAAGTCAACGGCAAGACGGTTTGGAAAACATCTTAAGCTTGGCGTGTTCTTCTCGTACTTGATATGTTTCATCTTAATCACTGTTGCTGCCCGCTTCGAAGGGCCCCAATTCCGTTGGATGACCGCAAATGGCCCCCATTGGTCTGAGCAAGTACAAGTAAAGGTTTCTATATTGTTCTTTCTAATTATTACTGCGCCATTTTCGCTGCACCTGATTTATCAGATCAAAACGCTTAAACCCGCGTCTTCCAGTAATGCCCTGAAACTGTTCAAGTCAAACCTGTGGGCGGGTCTGTTACTTGCGACCTGTTTTCTTATTGCCAGTCAATTTTCAATGAATTCCCTCACACCATCGTGAGTAATCGTCACTGGCACTTCTGATCCATTTCCCCCATATGGAACGTATCCAAAGCAAGGAGACAAGCTATGTTAGGCAAGACACTAAGACGGCGCGAATTTACTTTACTGATCGGGGCCGCTAGTTTGTCAGCGTGCAGCAAATCCAGCGCACAAGTACCAAAAAAGGAAAATGTCATGTCCGATGCTGAATGGGCCAATATCTCTAGTAATCAGTGGCAAGAGCGCCTGACCGAGATGGAATTTTACGTGCTACGCGAAGAAGGTACGGAGCGCCCGGGCACGTCGCCGCTCAATAATGAAAAGCGCAAGGGCAGCTATGTCTGCGCTGGATGCGGGCTGGAGCTGTTCACCTCCGATATGAAATTTGATTCCGGTACGGGCTGGCCGAGCTTTTATACGGTCGTCCAAGGCGCTGTCGGCACAAAGGAAGATCGCAAACTGTTTACCAAGCGTACGGAGTATCACTGCGCGCGCTGCGGCGGCCATCAAGGCCATGTGTTTAAAGACGGCCCGCACCCGACCGGCCTACGCTATTGCAATAATGGCGTGGCCTTGGATTTCGTTCCGGCTGCGGGGTAACGAATTGGCAAGTCGCGAATCTTAAGGTCTGTTAAGTAAACGCACCTTTAAGGTTCAGCTAAATTTAATGTAAATTATGGTATTGTCAGAGGCATAAATCTTGCTAGATTTATACCCATCACATAGCCGTTCCACAGTGGAGCCGCGTCAAACGAAAGGAGGTGTATTTTGTCTATCTATTTTGAGGGGATCGCCCGAAGCTGTTAGATCAGCACTTTCGTAAACATCGAAATGGGTATCCAATATCTTACGGAGAAGCCGGACCAAGTGCTCCGGTTGAGCCCAAACTTCAAAACGAGGTCGCCTGATACTGTCGGGCGGCCTTTGTTTTTGCAAATAAATCCGCCCAAAACAGTGACTTTCACGCGAAACCACTAGAAACCGCCTAGCGCGCGCTAGCAATTTTCATGCCATCGAAACCGGGTGTTAAAGATTTAGTGCTACTCACCCGCTCATAAAAACAAAAATTTGAATGGTTAGGTGGACGCAGCGCTTATGGCAATGGCACCCAAATTACAGCAGAAACAGACACAGTCTCTGGTGATGACACCCCAGTTGCAGCAGGCGATTAAGCTGTTGCAGCTCTCCAATATTGAGTTGGCGGCCTTTGTGGAGGAACAGCTTGAGAGCAATCCATTACTGGAGCGCGGAACCGGCGATGAAAACCGCCGAGAAGAAGCCGAGGCGGCTAAAGAAGCCCTTGAAGAATATTCAGAGCTTTCCATGACTGCGCCGACTTTAGCGGAAAAAAACCTAGATGCCCCCGCCGACGTGATCCATGAACAAGCCAGCGCTGCCGATGTCGGGGGCACTGTAGACTGGTCCAAAAGCGGGTCCGGCGGGTCATTTTCCAATAGCGGCGATTACAATGTTATTGAAAACACAGAAGCGCAAAAGACACTCCACGAGCATCTTCATGATCAGTTGATCGTTGATATAAAAGACCCCACGGAGCGCTTGATCGGCGCCTATCTCGTTGAACATGTGGATGACAATGGCTATCTGCGAATCAGCGTCGAAGAATCGGCCGAACGCTTGGGTGTATCGGAAAACCGGGTTCATAGCGTTTTAACCCAGGTCCAATGTTTCGAACCGACAGGTGTCGCCGCGAGAGACTTGCGCGAATGTCTTATCCTGCAATTGCGGGAGAAGAACGCCCTCGACGATCATATGTTTGCTCTGCTTGATAATCTACAGCTTCTGGCCAAGCATGATTTGTCCAAGCTGGCAAAGATTTGCGACTTGTCCAAAGACGCTTTGATGGAACGCATTGCGGCTCTAAAATCCCTCTCCCCTAAACCGGGCCTGGCTTTTGGCGGGTCTATGGTTTCGGCCATCGAACCGGACGTCGCCATTCGCGAAACAGCCCAAGGCGGCTGGGCCGTGGAACTCAATGCAGATACCCTGCCTCGGGTTTTGGTGAACAACCGTTACTTTGCCGAGATATGCGGACCCAATGCCGACGACGAAACTCGGACCTTTATGACGGAATGCCAACAAAATGCCAGCTGGCTGGTTAAGTCACTGGATCAACGCGCCCGTACCATTTTGAAGGTTGCCACAGAAATCGTCAAACAACAGGATATGTTCTTTGCTTATGGCGTTGATCATATGCGTCCGCTCAACCTGAAAACAGTCGCCGACGCGATTGAAATGCATGAAAGTACGGTCAGCCGGGTAACATCGAACAAGTTTATGAATACACCCCGGGGCATATTTGAATTCAAATATTTCTTTACGGCCGGAATTTCCGCCCTTGACGGAGGCGAAGACATCAGCGCCGAAGCCGTGCGTCACAAAATCAAAATTTTGATCTCTGAAGAGACCGAAAAAACGGTCAAGTCTGATGACAAACTGGTGCAGATGCTCCGGGCGCAGGGTATCGATATTGCCCGCAGGACGGTCGCAAAATACAGAGAGTCGCTCGGTATACCGTCATCTGTGGAACGCCGCCGGATCCACAAGCACAATAGCGGCTGATATTTGACTTATCCTTAACTCTCTTAGGACGAAGTGAAATTCCCGTCTGGCGAGACTCGCGCTTTTAGTGTAACCTCAACCTACATAAATGGATGAAAGGGACCCTATGCAAATCCAGATCGCTTCAAAAGGCATTGATGTTTCACCCGCACTACAGGACAGAATAAAAGACCGATTAGAAGAGATGATGGACAAGTATATTCACCGAGAAGGTGACGCACAGGTCTTTATCAGCCGTGAGGGCACAGGATTTCGTACCGCTTGTTCGGTTCATCTTCCCTCGGGCGCCACAATGGAATCACAGGGCACTGCACAGGACGGTTACGCCGCGTCGGATGAGGCCCTTGAGCATATTGAAAAGCGCCTGCGCCGATATTCCCGACGACTGAAGGACCATAAGAAGGCTGAGAAAAAAAATGCGTTTTCCATGTTTATTCTCGAAAACCCGGTCTCCGAAGACGAAACTGATGAAGATATCACCAATGACGAACCCATTGTTATTGCGGAAAAAGCCGGCAACTTAAAAACTATGACACCGGGCATGGCAGCCCTGGAACTGGGCCTGGCAGATACGGGCGTGGTCGTCTTCAACAATGCCCGTCACGGCGGCGTCAATGTCGTATTTAAGCGTTCAGACGGCAACATAGGATGGATTGACCCAAAGCCTGAGTAGGTGTAAGGGCCGCCCGAAAAACAAGCCACATTACGGATTCTCGCATGACTCTCAGTAATCTGCTCGCGCGTGACTGTGTTGCTGTCGACCTCAAGGTTACCAGCAAGAAACAGCTCGTGCAGGAAATGGCCGAAATTATTGTCAATTGCGGCTGCATGGTAAATTCCAAAATCACCACCCGCGACATTGTCAATGCCGCTTTGGAGCGGGAACGTCTCGGTTCGACCGGTGTCGGATCTGGCGTCGCCCTCCCCCATGCTCGGATTGATGGGCTGGAGAAAGTGAAAGTTGCCTTAGCGCGACTGGAAACTCCGATTGATTTCGAATCGATTGATGAGCGGCCCGTCGATATCGCCGTGCTTTTATTGGCCCCGCCGGATGCCGGAAGCGAACATCTTCGCGCGCTCGCCCAAATTTCAAGACGGCTGCGCAATGAAGATGTCAGAGGACGGCTGCGCCGCGCGCCGGATGCTGAAAGTCTGTACGTTATATTTACGGATGAAGCACAGGCCAGCGCGGCTTAGACATTGCGTGACAGGTAGATTTGGCCTAAGCGGAGCCGAATTTGATCAGCGATCGGGCAATTTATGACGGCGCCTAAACACAAAGATGAAACGACTCAGGACCATGAGCCGAAAACGGCGCCTGTAGCGGACATCACGCCGCCTCAAATTGCAAAAGAAGACCGCTATTTTAATCGGGAATTATCCTGGCTTTTTTTTAATACGCGGGTTCTTGAAGAAGCCTCCAATCCCGATGTCCCCTTACTGGAACGTCTGCGTTTCTTGTCGATTTCCGCCAGTAATTTGGATGAGTTTTATATGGTCCGCGTTGCCGGTTTGCGCACGCAAGAATTGGCGGGGATTACAGACCTAAGCTTTGACGGCCTGCGTCCTGAGGCGCAATTGCTGAAAATCCGCAAACGGGTGAAAAAGGTGGTCAAAGCTCAGGAGAACACCTGGAATAAACTCCGCAAACTTTTGTTCAAAGAGGGCATTCAAGTTAAATCAACAGAAGAACTGAGCCCCGGAGAGACCAAGGCGCTCAGGGAGATTTACGAGTCTGAAATTTTCCCATTGCTCTCTCCGCTCGCTATCGATCCGGCCCACCCATTTCCGTTTATATCCAATCTTGGGTTCGGCATGGTGCTCAGCCTGCAGCGTAAAAACAACCCGGATCCGCTCTATGCGATCATTCCGATCCCTCATCACATCCCGCGCTTTATCCATGTCAAATATGACAAAAAGAAAAAAGTCGACGTTTATGTTTCCATAGAAGAGGCCATGAAACTGGCCTCCCCGGATCTGTTTCCGGACTTTACAATTCGCGGGACCGGTTTGTTTCGGATTACACGCGACAGCGATATCGCCGTCGACGAGGAAGCCGAGGACCTGGTACAGCATTTCGAGTTTTTGTTAAAGAAGCGTCGCCGTGGCCGAGTGATCCGGCTGGAGTTGAACCCGGAAATAAGGGATGATCTAAGAGATGTCCTGATCGATGGTTTTGAGTGCTGGCATGAAGACATTCTGGACAGCAGCAGCTTTCTGGGCATGGCCAGTTTGTCAAACCTGATTACCAAATATCGCCCGCAACTCTTGTTTGAGCCCTTTCAAGCCCGTTTTCCGGAACGAATTCGTGATTATGATGGCGATTGCTTTGCCGCCATCGCGGCCAAAGATATTCTGGTCCATCACCCCTATGAAGAATTTGATGTTGTCATTCAATTCCTTGAACAGGCGGCGCTGGATCCGGATGTAGTCGCGATCAAACAGACCCTCTACCGGACATCCGACGACAGCCCCATTGTCAAAGCTCTGATCGAGGCGGCTGAGCGGGGGAAGACTGTCACGGCCCTCGTGGAGCTTAAGGCGCGTTTTGACGAAGAATCCAACCTTCGGTGGGCCCGAGATTTGGAACGGTCGGGCGCCCATGTGGTTTACGGTTTTGTGGACTATAAAACCCACGCCAAGGTCTCGCTGGTTATTCGCCGAGAAGAAACTGGTTTAAAAACTTATACCCATCTGGGGACAGGCAATTATCACGCGCAAAATGCGAAGGTCTATACAGACCTAGCGCTCTTTACCGCCGATCAGACTTTGGGCCGAGATGTGGGCCGGCTGTTTAACTACGTGACATCTTATTCCCGCCCTAAAAACCTCGAAAAGCTGGTTATTGCTCCCAATGATCTGCGCGATGAGCTTGAAGCATTGATCGATATTGAAATCGCCAATGTGAAAGCCGGCAAAGTCGGCGCTATTTGGGCCAAGATGAATGCGTTAGTGGACACACAAGTTATCGATAAACTTTACGAAGCTTCGCAGGCCGGTGTCCAGATTGATCTCGTCGTTCGCGGCATATGCTGTCTGCGTCCCGGCATTCCTGGGTTTTCAGAAAATATTCGGGTCAAATCCATTGTTGGCCGGTTTCTTGAGCACTCCAGGATTGCCTGTTTTGGCAATGGTGCAGCCCTGCCCAACCCCAAAGCCAAAGTCTATATGTCTTCGGCCGATTGGATGCCCCGCAACCTCAATCGACGGATTGAAACCCTGGTCCCAATGGAAAGCCCGACCGTCCACCGACAAGTCATGCGGCAGATCATGTTGGCAAATCTGAATGATGATGTGAATTCCTGGGACCTCCAGTCGAACGGTAAGTATACACGGACCCTGCGGCCCGACGGACAAAATCCATTTTCAGCGCACAAATATTTTATGGAAAATCCATCGCTTTCCGGTCGCGGCAAGGCCCTTAATTATAATGCTCCCCAGGAACTTGCTCGGCGCAAACGCAAACCTAAAAAGAAGCCAAGTAGCCCGCCAAAGGATAGCCCGTCGTGACCGAAGAAACGCCCTCCTACCGGCGCGTTGGCGTGCTGGATATCGGCTCCAATTCCGTCCGGTTTGTGATTTATGAATTATTCGGGGCGGCCTTTTCACCGGTTTACAACGAAAAGGTCTTAGCTGGTCTGGGACGAGACCTCAGTACGACCGGGCGTCTTAGTCAGTCAGGGCGTACCGAAGCGCTAGCGGCGCTGAGCCGGTTTCGGGCCATCGCCGACGCGCAGAAACTGGATAAGGTTTTGGTGGGGGCCACGGCGGCCATGCGGGACGCCGAAGACGCACCCGAGTTTATCGAACAGGTCCAAAAGGAAACTGGCCTGAATATATCACCCGTCAGCGGTGAGCAGGAAGCCTATCTAACGGCCCAGGGTCTGGTTGCCGCCATGCCGCGCGCCAGCGGCGTTGCTGCTGATTTGGGCGGTGCCAGTCTTGAGCTTATTCGCCTTGATAACGGACAGGTCAGCACCGGAAATTCCTATCCCATTGGGCCCTTTCGGGTTGCGGGTCAGGACCTCAGTATGACAGCAAGGTTTGATTCCAGCGCCATGCGCAAAACCATTTTAAACGCGTTATCGGCCAATAATTTTCCGCTCAATGGTCAGGAGCCCCTTTATCTGATTGGCGGCGCTTGGCGTAATCTGGCCGGCGTGCATATGAAACGTCATCTCTACCCCATGAAAACCCTGCAAGCCTATGAACTCATGCCGGGTACCGCGCAGGATTTGGCTCGCTGGGCCTATGGCGAGGGACGTCAAGATCTATTGTCCTGGCCAGGGATTAATCAAAGACGCGCCGAGACCCTGCCTTATAGCGGGTTATTGCTCGATGTTTTGCTGGATTATTTGAAACCAACCAAAGTTGTCATTTCGACGACAGGGTTACGCGAAGGCTTGGTTCAGGCAGGTCTCCCGAACGTGCTGAAAAACCGGGATGCTTTGCTGGATGGCTGCCGAGATCTTGCAAGAGGAAATCTGCAGGGCGTTAATTTCGCGGGCCCGCTTTATGATTTTTTAAAACCGTTGAACCCGATATTGCCTCAGGTTTTTGAAGCCGCCAACGAAGAGAGATTGCGCACAGCCGCCTATCATCTTGTTGGAATTGGGAAAGGGCTACATCCAGACTATCGGGCTGACCTAGTCTTCGAAGATGTTTTATATGCGCCGTTATCAGGCCTGACTCATAAAGAGCGGGCGTATCTGGCTTTGATCCTGTTCCACTCCTACACCAGCAAGACCCGCACCAGTAATCAGGATGCCATTAATCTCTTACTGACTCAAAGAGAGCGCAATGCGGCCCAAGTTCTGGGATCAGCGATCCGGCTGGCGGTCGTGGCGTCTGGCCGATCACCTGAGCTCTTGAAACAATTGAGTGTAAGGGCCGATGAAAAAGAATTAGTCATTTCGTCGAAAGCGGCCTGGAGCAATGTCTTGACAAAGCGCGTCGAACATCGATTGCGAAAACTGGGCGACCTATTGGACTTTGACGTCAGAGTACAGACGTAGAGAGTACAAACCTAGAGAGTATAGACCTAGTCGGCCGGCGCTTTCTCTTTATCCTCACCAGCCTCTTTCTTGCGCAGTTTTTCCATGAGCGTTTCTTTGGGTATCAATTTGGACTGCTCCCAATCGACGGACAGTTGTGATCCCGAAACGATAGACGATCCATTTTCTATGGAACTCCCCCAAGACGCCTTCGGCTTTTTGACCTCTTCGCTTTTATAGAACTTGATTTCTTTTTTCTCGACCGGTCGATCAATCATGCGTATTTTTGGCTCAAGGCGTGAAACCCGCCAAATAGTTCCGCTTTGGGTATCTGCCATGAATAGACCCCGCTCGTCCCAAACCATAGGACCGGGTTCCCCCCAAGCTGTTCGCCCGTGATTAGCTAGAAAGCCGCCAATGATCGTGGTCGGTTTTCCGTCCGGCTGCCCAAAAGAACTATTAAGCGCCACGATCTGACGCCCCATATAATCGGACTTCACACCGTAATGATCCTGCCGCAACGTCAATAGAAATTTGCCCGTCAGAGGTGTTAAACCCTGCGCGGTCAT
>CALDSY010000005.1 GCA_937924355.1 uncultured Caulobacterales bacterium | reverse complement strand
GTATAACTGGCATTATACGCACTCATGCCGCCCACCTATAATCAGAAACTACCGGCGCACGCGGCAAGAGCGAGTCCAGGGGCGGCAAATCCTGAACATCCGTCCGGACACCAAGGCGGAGCTTAGCTGATCGAGACCGCGGGTTTTCCGCCACCTCTTGTTCTGACGGGGCAATAACGGACCGAGACTTCAAGTTAAACCCGGGCGCAAAATCCTCATCTTGCGCTACGGGCATATAGCGCGACCCCGAAGCCGGACGTTCTGATCGCACCCGAAGGAATTTTTTGACAATCCGGTCTTCCAGCGAATGAAATGTGACCACAATCAACCGCCCACCCGGATTCAATATGGCCTCTGCCGCCACAAGCCCCCGAAATAGCTCTCCCAGCTCATCATTGATGAAAATACGCAAAGCCTGGAACACTCGGGTGGCTGGGTGGATTTTCCCGCGCCGGCCCACGCCCCGCTCTATAATACCTGCCAAGCCGTCCGTTGTGGTGATGGCGCCGTCATCGCGGGCCCTGATTATCAGGCGCGCAATGCGCCCCGCCTGCTTTTCTTCCCCGTAGACTTTGAATATTCTGGAAAGATCACCCTCGGAAAGACTGTTAACGGCATCGCTCGCCGTTGGTCCGGACTGGCTCATCCGCATATCCAGAGGGCCTGCGCGCATAAACGAAAACCCGCGCTCGCCCTGATCCAATTGCATAGACGAGACGCCAATATCCAAGATAACAGCATCGACCTTTTCACCGCCAAGAACTTGGTCCATGGCTGAGAACGGGGTTTCGATAAATCGGAAGCTTGGGTTTTTTGATAATTCTTCAGCCCTAGCCCGAACATTTGGATCCTGATCCAAGGCAATCACATTACAATCGGCCGCGGACAAAATGGCCTGAGAATAGCCGCCATTTCCAAAGGTGCCGTCCAGATAAGTTTCGCCGGCCTTCGGACCCAATGCCGCCAAAACTTCAGGGAGCATGACGGGATAGTGCCTCATTGACCACCCTCATCATTGAGCCGCCGCACAGACCGCAAACGATTTCGGTTTTCCCGCGCCAACTTTCTAACATCACCCACATGAGCGTCATAAGCATCAGGATGCCAGATTTCGAAACGCCGCCCCAAACCGACAAACGTGGCTTGACCGTTTAGGCCGGCATATTCGGCCATTTCCTTGGGCAGCGAAACCCGTCCGCCACTATCGAAAGCTAGCTTGCGGCTTTCCGCGAAAATAGCCCGCTGCAAAGCCATACGGCCCTCATCATAATAATCTATAGATTGCAGGGAGACCTCATACTCCTCCAAGAGCGCGATTCCGCCGCCTTCGAGATAATCTCCATCAAAGCTTGGCCACACCACAATGCCGTCAAAGCCACTATCGACAACCACAGACCGGAAATCAGAGGGCACAGAAACACGGCCCTTTGCATCCAGATTATTTGTAGTCGTCGACAAAAACATATTTCCCCTCAAAGGCTGGGAGGGACCAACCTTAAAATGGGATAGCATGGGATTTTATGGGAAACAATGCCAAATTAGTAGAAAATTAAGCATAAGCGGGATTTTTTTCACCCCCATTTTCCACCGAAATCTTTAATTCGCGAACATTAAAAGAACATTAGGACGCATGTGTTAATACTTCGCGCTTGACGAACACGAGAAACCTGCATTGATTTAACCCGTATGGAAAGATTTGACGCCAATGTATTGCTGGACTGTTATCGACGCGGTGTGTTTCCCATGGCCGAAAGCCGGGAGGATCGCGGCATATTTCTTGTCGATCCGGATGTCCGCGGCATACTCCCCCTAGACGGACTACATGTATCCAAGTCCCTGCGTAAAGTCATTCGCCGTGAAGAATTCCAAGTGACATTTGACCATTGCTTCAAGCAAGTTATCGACGAATGTGCCCGAGAAACCTCTGATCGTCCCGACACTTGGATTAATGGCGGCATCGATTTCTTGTACAATCAGCTTCACGCCATGGGGCATGCCCATAGTGTTGAAGTCTGGAAAGATGAGAAACTGGCTGGCGGTCTATACGGCGTATCCGTGGGCGGCGCGTTTTTCGGAGAAAGCATGTTCTCGCGGGCGACAAATGCCTCCAAGGTCGCCCTATTTCACCTGGTAGAGCGGCTTAATGCACAAGGCTATACCTTGCTCGACACTCAATTTATGACAGATCACTTGCGGTCGTTAGGCGGCGTTGAAATCATACGGGCTGAATTTCATGATCGGTTGAAAAATGCTCTGACCATCAAGGCGAGCTTTCACCCAATTTAGCGCAGACGGGATCCAGACTGGCAATCCAGAAGCCAGACATCATAAACTGGATGCTCGAGCGCGGAAATCGCCGGACGTTCCGCCATCATCCAGCCTGAGAAAACCTTGGCACCGCCAAGCTCTTCGCCCTCGCCATCTGTTCGCTTGTCAAAGACTTGAATAAACGCCCATGTGGCCGGGATTTCTTCCGGAGGCTTTTTCTCGCACCGCTTTACGGCCACGCGTAATGAGCCATATTCCAGCTCATCCCCGACCTTGACGGTAAAATCTTCCGTTGTTGCCGTGACTTTATCAAGAGCCCTCAAAACAACGGTGGACCCGATAATATTTGTATTTTCCACATCCTCTTCGGCCGCGACCGATACGCTAGACAGGCTGATTGCCAGTAATATGGTTGCGAGCTTTCGCATTTAACCCTCTGGGCTCCAGGCTTCATAGTCGCCAGAAACTTTAGCGCGCGCGCCGCCTCGGTCGAGGCTCCCCTTGGGCTTATAGGCGTAAACAGTTCCCGTCAGGTTGGGGTGATGCTCTTTGATCCACTCGTGATCAACGAGATCCGCTTCATCCGGCGGGCTATCATACATGTGATGAAGCCAGCCATGCCACTCTGGCGGAACCCGCGAAGCATCCGCGTAACCTTTATATTTTACCCAGCGCCGCTGACGACCATCATAGCCGTCGCTGCCGCGCTCCTGAAAATACTCATTTCCATAGGCGTCTTTGCCGACACTTTCGCCTTTTCGGCCAATTTGCCAACTTGTTCCGAATGTATGACCATTCCACCAAGTGAAAATACGTTTGAAAAATCCAGCCATGAGACGTCCTGCGAGTTTGACGGCCTTATGCCGTGACTCATAAAGGGGGTAAAGAGCCTATGTGACGCAATTATGGCTCAAACTGCATAATAATGTGTCAGCTATTCACCCAAGCCAGGACCCGGCGGGCCGCCTTGATAATAGGGGCCTCAATCATTTTTCCATCCAAAAGCGCCACATTTCCATCAGATGCTTCATAGACCTCGACGACGCGGCGCGCCCGGACGACCTCGTCTTCTGAGGGCGACAGCGCCTTATGAATGGTGTCTATCTGAACAGGGTGGATCGCGGCGCGGGCGAATATCCCTAGATCATGGGCGCGGCGGGTGGCCGCCTCCAATCCTTCAGGGTCTTTTATATCAATATGGGGCGTATCGAACAAAATCACATCAAAAGCGGCGCTGGCGGCAACCAAGCGAGACCGGGCATAAAGATGATTATCCCATTCAGGCCCGCACCCCACATCGCCGGCGTAATCGATAGCGCCATACATAGCGTAGGCGACCCGATCATGAGACAAGATCTCTTCGCAATTGACCACGCCTTTGGCGCTTTCAATGAGCGCCAGAATGGGTCCGCATTTTTCTGGCAAGGCCTTGTCCAGATCTTTGATGTCCCGAAGCGCACCAACTTTTGGCATCATGACATATGGTAGCTCGACCCCCGCTTTGGCCAAACCCTTTACGTCTCCTTCGTAATATTCGCTGTCGGATGCATTGACCCGCAAAGACACATGCCCATGGGACGTGCCCATTAGAAATTCGATAACCGTCTCCCGAGCCGCCTCTTTATCCTGCGGCGCGACGGCATCCTCAAGATCGATACACACGAGGTCGGCGCCGGACGCACAAGCTTTTTCAAACCGGTCTGGGCGATTGCCAGGAACAAATAATATGGATCGATGCATAACTGAACTCCTCAAAGCGGCTCTAGAGCGATGCTAACTTTGACCTATTGATGTAAATCTAACAATCAAAAACTGTGTCGGCAAGCACGCCCATTGCCCCAAAATTAACCCGCTATTTACCACGCGACAAAATGCGCCTTGCAAATAATTCCCACAATACATATATTTCTGTCATGACAGAAATTACTAAAAATACCAAAACGCTCGCAGAGTTACCCGAAGCGGTGCAAAGGTTTATCCTGCACTGGGGAGACATGGGCACGAGCTGGGGCGTCAACCGGACGGTTGCTCAGATCCATGCGCTCCTTTTCATGACGGAGCGTCCTCTAAACGCTGAAGAAATCACCGACATTCTAGGCGTCGCCCGGTCTAATGTTTCTAACAGCATTAAAGAGCTTTTGGTGATTGGCACCATCCGCCGTGTGCCCATCGCCGGAGACCGCCGGGATCATTTCACCGCCGATACAGATGTCTGGGAAGTGGCCCGAAAGATTGCAGCGATACGCAAGGCCCGGGAAATTGATCCGGCCTTGCAAACATTGCAACAATGTCTGAGCGCCGCAGACAACGATCCAACTGTGACCAAAGAACAAAAACGCCGGCTTACGGATATGCGGGATTTCACGGCCAGCATGGACCGCTGGTACGCGCAGATGGAAAACCTGCCCAGCGGCACGCTGACCAAACTCATCAAGATGGGCGACAAAGTCGTCGGGCTTTTAAACTTCGGGAAAAAAGACAAGTAAAAGGAGGTTATCATGGCAAAGCTAACGCGCTATACCGAAATTGGTTATGAGGCGCGGGAGTCTGTCGACAACCTCGTGGACCTGCGCTTTCGCCGACTGCTCAGTAAACGTGACTGGGCCGCCCTGCCCGAAGCTGTACACAAGCGTTTCAGCAAGAAACTGGGCACGGGCTACAGCACGATATATAAGGGCTATATCCAGTATACGCGCATGAACCGCGCCGGGCGGTGGCTCGCCAAACTCATGGCGCCTGTGGGCGCTCCGCTGCCTTTGGATACAGATAACGAAAACCAGGCGGCCGTGGTCACGGTTACCGAGGACCTCAAGGGCGCCGGCCAGTTTTGGACCCGGCAATATGGGCGGACAAATGGTTTTCCGCAGGTCATTCACAGCACGAAACGTTTCACCGGACCGACGGGCCTGTTTGAATATATCGGCTACGGCATCGGCATGAGCCTCAAGCTCAAGGTCGAAAACGAAGCGCTGCTGTTCTTAAGTGACAAATATTATCTAGGTGTCGGCAAGTGGCGATTGCCCCTGCCTCAATGGCTGACACCGGGCGCGCTTACTGTGGGGCA
>CALDSY010000004.1 GCA_937924355.1 uncultured Caulobacterales bacterium | reverse complement strand
CACTCCCGGTTATTTAGCATGGCCAGTAACCAGCTGGCATCCATAACTTCCCGGTGGTGATAGGCTTGTTTATAGCCGTGCCCGCTATTCACAAACGGATCCATATAAGGCGCGATGGTTGTTGCGATGAGATCCATTTCATCTTGCGGCGCGGTGTCGCCCAAGCAAGCAAAAAGCATAAGGCCGGTCTCGCGCAGGGGAATTTCCGTCAGACTGAAATTTGCGCAATCTTCGGACCCGACAAAATCATCAGGCATAAAACTGGCGTGAACCACGTCGCCGCTATTGGGATCAAAAGCCCATTGATGATTGGGGCAGATAATCCGCGCGGCGCAGCGACCGCTTTCCTCTTTGACCAATCGCGCGCTTTGATGAGCACAGCGATTGACGAAACACCGAATAGTCCCGTCCTGTCCATGAACCAGAAAATATTCTTCGCCGAGCAGGTCAAATTTCAGAAAGTCTCGCTTTTTGGCCACATCCCCGCGCATGCCCACCAGAAACCATTTGCGGTCAAACAAACGCTCCATACGCGCCCGGTCCCACATCACATCGGCCGGAAAGCCATATCCACTTTGGTAGGTCATAATTGTGCCTTTAAGGCAAAACGCTTTCGGAGGAAGTCAAAAAAACTTTATTGGAGGCATTTTCTTTAGATCGCATGCTAGTTGTCAAAAAAGTCGGACGTGACTAAACTATCTGCATGAACCCTTTTTTATATAGGCTCGGTTTCATCGACGACCCACAAACCCTGTTCAATTGCTATTGGAAACAATAGAGTGGGATGAGCGTATGAAAGCGCAGAAAACCGCAAGCTTCGAAAAAGACTGGCTGCACGCCATCCCAAAAATGCCAGAGGCCGGTCCGCGTATCAGCCTATCTTTTCGGACGATCATTGCCCCATGACCACAACAGATGATGACGAATATGACACCAAACCAGTCGAAATCCATTTATCTAAAAAGTGGCTCAAGGCAGGATTGGTTGGTTATGGATTAATGCTTGCGGTTATGACTTTAGTTTCGGTTATCATGATAGCGAAAACTCTCGGCAATTTTCGAGAAGTCGGATGGACTGCTTTTTTCGTATATTTGAATGGATGGATCGCGGTGGAGTGCTACCACAGACTGAGCTTCTTTCGTAGCTATGGGCCCGTTTTTTCCTTTTCGAAACATGGGTTCATCGATCATCGAAAATATCGTTCGAAAATCTATCGCTGGGACGAAATAGACTATGTCAGTTGGACACATCACAGAACCTCAAAAGGAGGTCCGTATGAACTTTTGAGGGTCAATCCACTGAGATTGACGTTTCGGCAAAAGATATCGAAATTTCTTTTAAACCACCCTTTCGAAATAAATTTGTCGCAAATGGATGACGCATTGAAGGATCCGGAAAAAGGGGTGGAAGCCGCAGTGCCTCGATCAAAGTTTCGTACTTCGTTATGAAAACAAATACTTATTTCTACCGCTTTTCGGAAGATTATCAATATGACTAAACCAATTCCATTTGAGGCGTTATCAAATACGCAAAAAGCAGAACTAGACGGATATTTGTTTGCGGATTTAAAGATCGTTTTTTTAAGAAAACTGGTGGACTATACTGGGCAGCCTCTTAAATATGGTATTGAATTTATTCACGAACGTTTTAATTTTTTGGTCGCAAATCATAAAGATAAATTTCAAGTCCCACTGGATGACTACTGGGAAGATTTTTATACCTAAATTCTATTTATGCCGTCCCTTCAGCACCTCAACAACCTCGCAAAGCTCGATATCCCGGGCCCGCAGCACCACCATGAGGTGATAAAGCAAATCCGCGGCCTCACCTTTGAGCGCCGCGTCGTTTTCGTCCACGGCGGCGAGGGCGGTTTCGACACCTTCTTCTCCGACTTTTTGCGCGGCTTTGCGCAGCGGGCCTTGCAGGAGCTTGGCCGTGTAGGAGCTTTCAGGGTCGGCGGTTTTGCGGCCCTTTATCAAGGTTTCGAGATAGGACAAAAAAGCCATGTCTGATCCGGTTTCGTCGCCGAAACAAGACTGGGTTCCCAGATGACAAGTCGGGCCTTTGGGATGGGCCAACACCAGCAAAGCATCATGATCGCAATCCGCTTGCATGGAGACCAGCTCCAGATAGTTTTCACTGGTTTCGCCCTTGGTCCAGAGCCGGTTTTTTGAGCGGGAGAAAAAGGTGACTTTGCCAATTTCCAAGGTTTTTTCAGCGGCCGCCTTGTTCATATAGCCGAGCATTAGGACCGTGCCGGAGCTTGCGTCTTGTACGATGGCCGGCACCAGGCCGCCGCCTTTTTCAAAATTGACTGTGTTGATATCAAGGCTCATAATCTTATCTCTATGCCGCTATCTTTGAGGCTTTGTTTGAGGTCCGGAATGGCGATGATGGATTTGTGAAATACGCTGGCGGCCAAGGCCCCGTCCACATTGGCCTGTTCAAACACATCTTTAAAATGGGACACTGCCCCTGCCCCGCCAGAGGCAATCAAAGGCACCGGGCAGTTCTCTCGCAGGGCCGCGAGCTGCGGGATGTCATAGCCTTGGCGCACTCCGTCCTGGTTCATACAATTGAGCACAATTTCGCCGCAGCCGCGCTCAATCACTTCCTTGGCCCAAGGTATCATTTCCCGGCCCGTCTCGCGCATTTTATCCGGGTCGCCCGTATGGGATTTGACGCGGTAGACGCTCTTTCCGTTTTGGGCATCTTCAAAACTATCAATGCCGACCACAATACACTGCGTTCCAAAGGCGGCCACCAATTCATCAATCAGCTCTGGCCGGGCCAGCGCCGGGGAATTGACGGAGATTTTATCGGCTCCGGCCGAGAGCCGCGCGCCAGCCGCCTCGACGCTATCAATGCCGCCGGCCACGCAAAAGGGAATATCAATCTCACTGCTGATCAGGCTGATCCATTCCGGCGAAACGGTCCGATCATCGACGCTGGCGGTGATGTCGTAAAACACCAGTTCATCTGCGCCTTCATCCCGGTAGCGCATGGCCAGTTCGAGAATATCGCCCACATCTTCGTGATTGCGAAATTGCACGCCTTTGACCACGCGGCCATCACGCACATCGAGGCAGGGGATGATGCGCTTTGCTAACATGCGATAGCTTCTTCGAGCGTGAAGTTGTTTTCGTAAAGCGCCTTGCCGATGATGATGCCGTGAGGTTTCATTTTTTTCAGAGCCTTCACATGGGCCAGCGTCCCAACACCGCCAGAGGTAATCAGGTTCAGCGCCGGATATTCCTTACGGATCATTTTATAGAGGTCTTCATTGGATCCTTTTTGCACGCCGTCTTTGTCGATATCGGTCACCAGCATGGTTTCAAGGCCGGACGGCGCATATTCATTCATAAGCTGCCACAGGCTTTTTTCGCCGGTCTCTTTCCAGCCATGAGAGGTTGGATAAGGCACGCCGTTTTCATCCAGTTTCACATCCAGCGCGAGCACGATTTTATCGGCGCCCAGATCGGATATCCAGCGCCTTACCAAGACGGGCTCCTTAAGCGCCAATGAGCCGATAACCACCCGCTCAATACCGCCGGCCAAGAGCCGCTCCACCTGTCCCCGTTCGCGAATACCGCCGCCGGTCTGCACGCGAAGTCCGCTTTCCTGAGCGATCTTGATGATCAGATCAGATTGTTCCGCCTTGGCGTTTTTCGCGCCGTCTAAATCGACAACGTGCAGCCACTCTGCTCCTGCCGCTTTAAAACCCTTAGCCACTTCGACCGGGTCGGCATCGTAATTGGTGCGCTGATTAAAATCACCTTTGAAAAGGCGCACACATCCGCCATCCATAAGATCGATTGCAGGAAAAATTGAGGTCACAATGCAGCTCCGTATTGTCTTCCCCCGCCTGCGGGGGAAGTGGGCTTTGGGCCTCGCCAGAGGCGCAAAGGTCGATGGGGGGAAATTCCCCCCTCCGCCCGTCCAAATATGATTTGGCCGGACACCTCCCCCGCAAGCAGGGGAGGACGAGAAATCGCGCGCTGTCTCATCACAATTCAAGCTCCAGAAAATTCTTTAATATCTGCGCGCCCACTTTGGACGACCGCTCCGGGTGAAACTGACACCCCATCACATTGTCCTTACGGGCGACAGCCGTGAAGGGGCTGCCATAATTACAGGCGGCCAGTGTATATTGCGATAAAGGCGCGCCGTAAGAGTGCACGAAATAGGCGTAGTCACCTGTTTCAATACCGGCCAGCAGCGACGTATCCGCCAGCGGATGTAATTGGTTCCAGCCCATATGGGGCGATGGCAGGTCTTTGGTATCAAGCGTGCCCACATGACCGGGGATGAGACCCAGACCGTCTATGACTTCTCCGCCCTCTTCCAGGGTGTCGAATAAAAGCTGCATGCCTAGGCAAATACCCATCAAGGGCTGGCGCGCCGTGCGAATAATCTCGAGCAGGTTTTTCTCTTTGATATTATTCATGGCGTAAGGCGCAGCGCCCACACCCGGCAGGACCAGACGCGCGGCCCCGCGAATGACGCCAAAATCATCAGAGATTTCTGGCTTAGCGCCCAAACGCTCGAACGCGAACTTCACGCTAGAAAGATTGGCACAGCCCGTATCAATGATCACAAGGCTCATCTTAGATGACACCTTTGGTGGACGGAATATCCGTGGTTGGCCCGCGGGAGATGGCAGGCCGCAAAGCCCGGCCCACACCTTTGAAACAGGCTTCAATCATATGGTGGGTATTGTCCCCGGTCACATCGATTTGGATGGACGCGCCCATGGCTTGGGACAGAGAGAGGAAAAAGTGCGGGCACATTTCCGCTGCGAAAGGACCGACATTTTCTGTGGGGAAATCCCCGTTGAAAACGAAGGCCGGACGACCCGATAAATCAATGGCCACTTTGGCCTGTGTTTCATCCATAGGCATGACAAAACCATAGCGGCCAATACCGACTTTATTGCCCAGCGCTTTTTTCAGCGCCGCGCCAAAGGCTAGTGCTGTGTCTTCGACGGAGTGGTGGCTATCAATGTGCAGATCGCCGGCGCATTTCAGGGTCAGTCCCATGCCGCCATGTTTGGCGATTTGCTCGAGCATATGATCAAAAAATCCAAGACCGGTTTCGATGCTGACACTCGACGGATCATCCAGGTTCACACGCACCGAAATGTCGGTTTCTTTGGTGGTGCGAAACTCTTCGGCGACCCGCTCGTCTTTGGACTCTTGCGGCGCGATACCCAGCGCCGAGAGCAAAAGTTCGTTTTCTTCGGGCATGCCGACGGAGATTCGGAAGTGGTTTTCGATCTTGGAACGAAAATCCCGGATTTTGATATTAAACCGGGACAGATCCGCCAGAAGTTTGTCTTCATCAGCGGCCTTGAGCAGAATGAAATTCGCATCGGAAGGGTAGACCTTTTCAATAAGATCGCATTTGGGAAGCTCAGTCAAAAGACGCGCGCGCTCTTCCTGCCAAATGGCCATACGGCTGTCATGGACGGCCATGGCCGATGGCGCCAGCGCCTTCATCACCGCCTGTTCTACGGGGCGCGGCACAGGATATGGTGGCAAGACTTTGAGCATAAGATTGATGATCTCTGCGTTGGCGAGGGCCACACCAGCGCGCACACCCGCCAGACCGTAGGCCTTGGACAAGGTGCGTGTCAGCACCAAATTGCGATAAGTCGGCAAAAGATCTGATAAGGACCCTTGCGAGGAAAATTCTACATAAGCCTCGTCCACCAAGATCAGCGTATCCGGATTGTCTGTGCAGAGTGATTTGACAAAATCGCGGCCCACTGAATTTCCGGTCGGATTATTCGGCGAGCAGAGCATAACGACCTTAATATCGTTGTCTTTGAGCGCTTTTTTGACGCCCGCTTTATCGACGGCATAATCATCAGCAAGCGGCACTTTGATGATGCCTGCGCCTTGGACCTGAGCGGCAATGTCAAAATAACCAAAGCTCGGCGGACAGATCAGGACATTGTCTTGTCCCGCTTCACAAAATGTGCGGAGCAAAACATCAATGGCTTCATCGGCCCCGCGTCCCAGAATGATGTTTTCCTGCGGCACGCCGTAAAGACCCGCGAGACGGGTCATGAGCGAGGGGGGCTGCTGCGCCGGATATCGGTTATATTCGCTTTCGCGCGGACCAGCCGGCGGCGGAGACCACGGGCTTTCATTGGCGTCCATATGCAGGGCGTTAGTGGACGCGCCGCGCGCACTATAGGCTTTAAAGCCCGCGATCACCGGGCGGGCGATATTCTCGGCCCATTTCATATCATTGGTCATTGAGGACCTCCAATCTGTAGGTCACGGCCCGTTTATGGGCATCGAGGCCTTCCATCTCAGCCAAGGTTTCAACGGTCGGGCCGAGCTTGCGCAGGCCGTCCGCTGTCAGGCTTTGGAAGGATACATATTTAAAATAACTCTCAAGGGTGACGCCGCTATAATTCCGGGCCGCGCCAAAAGTTGGGAGTGTATGGTTTGTGCCGCTCGCGTAATCGCCGACGCTTTCCGGTGTCCAAGGCCCGATAAAAACTGAGCCTGCGTTGACGATGGTTTCGGCCAGCGCTTCTGCGTCCGCGTTTTGCAAGATGATGTGCTCCGGGGCGTAGCTTTCGATAATGGTTTTAATGTCGTCGGATTTGTCCGCGATAATCATACGCGAACCAGCCATGGCGGTAGCGGCAATATCGCTTCGGGATAAGGTTTCTAACTGCCGGTCCACTTCAGCGGAAATTCGGGTGGCCGTTTCCGGATCACTGGCCACACAAACCACTTGAGCGAGCGTATCGTGCTCGGCCTGCGAGAGCAGGTCAGACGCCACAAAGACGGGGTTCGATGACGCATCCGCAATCACCATGGCTTCGCTAGGGCCTGCCGGTAGATCAATGGCCGGGCCGCCAGGGATTTGAGAGGCTTTGGACTTTGCCGCCGCCACATAGGCATTGCCCGGTCCGAATATTTTATCACAGCGCGGAATGGTCTCTGTGCCGTATGTCAGCGCCGCTATAGCCTGCGCGCCGCCGCAGGCAAACACTCGGGTCACATCGCACAGAAAAGCTGCTGCCAATATGGCTTGATTGACCCGCCCGTCCCGTCCCGGCGGCGTGACCATGATCCGCGTTTCACAGCCGGCCACTTTGGCGGGCACAGCTAGCATGATGGTAGTCGAAACAAGAGGCGCTGTCCCGCCGGGCACATAAAGGCCGACCGTTGCA
>CALDSY010000003.1 GCA_937924355.1 uncultured Caulobacterales bacterium | reverse complement strand
GGGCATCGATGTGAATGTTGTTTTGATTGGAACGACGACCTGCGGCAAACCCTATGGTTTCTACGGGACGGATAATTGCGGCACCACTTACTTCACCATTCAGTTCCGCGGGGAAAATGACAAAGGCTTTGGTGACTACGCCGACGGCTTCTCACCGTTTGAAGGGGCCACCACGACCGGCGAACCCATCGACGGATGTATTTTGTCAGACGATTTCAGTAGCCCGCTTGGTAACACAAGCGAGGGCCTTTACAGCGCCGCGATAAATCATATCCAGACGGGGACCTGCCCAACGGTTTCCGCCAAGTCAAAACCTCCAGCATTTGAACGATATGATGTCGTAGGTGATTTAGGTTATGATGATCTATTCGACGATCCGCGTTTGGCTGACATGGACCTGCTGGAGAATAATCGCATTTTGGGTAAGCCGCAGTAATGCGGCGCGCTCTAACGGCTTTATTGGCTTTATCCTTAAGTGCTTGCGTGAGTACCGATTTTACAACATCCGTCCCGGCCAAATTGGCCGATGACGGAAATGACTATCGTCCAGCCATTGCAAAAATTGTGTCTGAGGCGTTGGGTGGACGGCGTGTGAACTTGACCACGACAGCCCTTAAATCCGACAGTCGCCTGATGATCGAACCCAGAGCCGAACCCATGGATCCTTTTGGCAATCCTATGAGCGGGCGTCTTTTGGGAAAACCTGACGACTTCACCCTGCGAACCGTCGAAGGCAAATGTGTTTTGCATCATGAAGACAAAGATGTTTACTATCCGCTGGACGGCGTGAACTGCGTCGCGCTTTAACCGCCAAACACAACATCCCACATCAGGCGTCCCGGCAAAAAGGACAATAGTCCAGGGATCAACAATGCCCCGAAGAAAAGGCCTTTCACGGCCTTTTCGTGTTTTTTGATATCTCCTTTTCGAACATAGTGAAAAAGTTCCCAAATGGCGTAAAATGATAAGGGCACAAATAGATGGATAAAGCTGACCGCCAATGAAACGCTCAGAGTCTTCGTCGGACATCATTTCTGTCCAGCTGTCCAAATCTTTTCTATATCAATGTGGCGCAGAATAAGGCGCTCAGTTTCCATGACGATGGACATGACATCACCTATTTAACGATCCGCAAAAATGGCGGATGAACTTCAGCCTTCGGCACCTCAGGAATAAAGGGCTCACTGTCAACCTCATGGTTGTCCTCCGGCTCCCGAACATCCTCATGGATATCTCTCACACGTGGTTGATAGCTGTTTTTCTTTTTAAAGCTGCTCTTTGCTTTTAAGGGTTTACGGGATTTCGTTTTTTCGGGTTTGCCAGCCTTGTTGCCTTTGGCTTTTTTATTCAAAGCGGCTACCACGCGTTTTTGCGCAAAGGACAAAGCATCAGCCGGACGGCCCTTCTCCGGATCTTGAAACGCTGAGCCAAACTTATCCAGCCGCTCTCCGACGGAACCCGTAAATTCCTCTTCCCAGTCTGTGAGATCACCTTGTTCTGAGAGCTTACGGGCCAGACGATCAATCTTGCGCTGAGCATTGCGCGCCGCCCGCGCTTTGGCCTTGGCCCATTTCTCTCGCTGCACCTCCAGAGCCGCATCCCGCGCGGCCTGCTCTTCTTGCCATTGTCGCTTGTCATAACCATTCATGGCTCGGAACATAACAAGAACAAATGAGCGCGTCCAGACTTATTCGTCAACAGCGCCCATATAAAGTTCCAACAAGGCTTCCTGCTCGGCCCGTTCATGCGCTTCCATTTTGCGTAAGGTAACGACCTTGCGAAGCGTCTTAGTATCAAAACCAAAAGACTTGGCTTCGGCGTAAACCTCGCGGATATCCGCCGCCAGCTCAGCTTTTTCCGCTTCGAGCCGTTCGATGCGGGCAATGGTCTGTTTCAGTTTTTCCCGGGTCGCCTGACCCAGATTGTCCGGATTGTCCATGATGGCCTCTTTGTTTGGATTTCCACTTCTTTAAAAACCCGCCGCGGAATTCACAATAATCAGATGAGGATTGTTGTGGATGGATTTGTCCTCTATTGACCATTATCGAAGTTTACGGAGAAGAAATAAATGAAGTGGTTTAGGCGCATCGGGCTTTTACTCACCATTCTTTTGATGATTGGCCTGTTTTATGTGGTCGCAATTCTTGTGCCCGGAACAGACAAGAAAATGAACCCAGTTGTCGCGCACAACCCCTACAAAATTTCAGCCGAGACCCAAAAATTTCATGACACGCTGGTCATTGCAGATCTCCACGGTGACACCCTGCTTTGGCGGCGCAATATGATCCACCGCCATGATCGGGGCCATATCGACCTGCCCCGGCTGCGCCAAGGCGGCGTGAATATTCAGGTCTTCAGCACGGTGACCAAAGCCCCGCGGGGACTTAACTTTGACGGTAATTCCGCCGATGCACCTGATAATATTACGCCGCTGGCCATGGCGCAGTTTTGGCCAGTTCGCACCTGGACCTCCATCTATGAACGCGCCGCCTATCAGGCTCAGCGTCTACAGGGCATAGAAAAGAATAAAGGCAGCAATTTGATTATCGCGCGCTCAAAAGCAGATCTGGACCAACCGGACGGCACGATTATCGGACTCTTGGCGACCGAAGGCTCACACCCGCTCGAGGGCAAGATCGAGAACATTCGGCGCCTTTATGATGAGGGTTATCGTATGATGGGCCTGCAGCACTTTTTTGATAATGAACTAGGCGGCTCTCTACACGGAGAGGTCAAAGGCGGGCTGACGACTTTCGGCCGCGAAGCCGTACAGAAAATGCGGGAGATGAACATCATTATCGACGTCGCTCATTCTTCAGAAAACGTGGTGCGGGACGTCCTGGCCATGTCGAAGGATCCCATCATTATTTCCCATGGCGGGGTTCGCGGTGACTGCGCCAACACCAAAAAGCGTAACCTGCCCGATGACATCTTGCGCCAAATCGCCGCTAATGGTGGCATATTAGGGGTGGGTTATTTCAACGGCGCCATATGCGATATCACGCCGGCAGGGATCGCTGATGCGATTATCGACGCGCTCAATCTTATGGGGCCGAACGCGGTCGCGCTGGGGTCAGATTTTGATGGTACTGTAAAAACCACATTAGACACATCCGAACTGGTAGCCATCACGCAAGCACTCCGGGATCGCGGCGTGAAAGACGCCACCATCCGGAAGGTCATGGGCGAAAATGTACTGAGGTTTCTAAAAGAGAATATGCCCGGTTAGGCGTGACTAAAGAATAGCGCCTTCTAATGTCGCCTCGAGCGCTTCCTTGCGCTGCTTGATTTGCGGCATAGACGGATAGAGTTCAAAGGCTTCTCGGTAGACCTTCAAGGCTTCGTCCTGTCGGCCTAGGCTCTCCAGTATATTGCCCATGGACCAGAGCGCGTAAAAATGACGGGGCTCAAGGATTAAGGCTTGGGTCAATTCAACGACCGCCCGGTTATAGTCCTGCTGTTCATAAGCCAGTCGGCCCGAGCGGGCCCAGCCCTCGGCGTAATCGGGCATAATCGTTGTCACATGATCATACATGCGGCGGGCCAGCTTTCGGTCCCCTTGCTTGCCAGCGGCTGTCCCGCGGCGCAGAAGGACATCCACACTGGCCGATCCTGAATCGAGCCAAATGGCCCAAATTTCTTCAGCGATCAGATTGCCGTCTTCGGCCTCTTCTTTTGTCTTTAATTTCTCAAACAAATCATCCAGCCGTGCCCGTTTCTCGGCTTTGGGTGGTAGATGGGAATAATCAGGCCGTTCTTCTTTGACCTCTGCTTCTTCTTCCAGCGGGTCCTTCTCTTCGATGAATTCCGGCAGTTCAATCTCGGGAATCTCAAGCGGTTCTTGCGTTTCCTGGGCAAAACCGGTGAAGCTCACACCGAGCAACAGAGTTATGGCGAGAATAGCTTTTTTCATGACTTCCAAATACACTGACGCCCCCAACCGGGTTTGGCAAGGGGCGTCATACAGTGACGCGGTAAACACCGCGTGAATGCTTAAAGATTTAGCCTTGGCGGGCCTTAAATCTCGGATCCGTCTTATTAATGACATAAAGACGGCCTTTACGGCGCACAACCTGACAGTCGCGGTGGCGCTTCTTAAGAGATTTTAAAGAGCTACGGACTTTCATGGGTCTACTCGCTTTACTCGTTGTTCAAGAATGGCGCGCTATATGAGGATGATTCCGAAAAGTCAATGCCAAAACAGGGCTTACTGTGCTGGCGGCTTTACGCAAGTTTGAAGAGGATTTAACAAGACTTATGCTACGTTACCCTGTCATATTCCTAAGTCTGGCCGCCATGATTGGTGCCGGATCCTGCGCGACCAAGGTCGATCCGGTCAAATCGGCCGCCGCTGCTGAACCGCAAAGCACAACATCTGTTCTTCGCGGCGCGGCGCCGCAACCAGCGGTCCAAACGACCTCTCAGCCCGCGACAAGCATTGCGCAGCGAACGATTCCGCCGGAATTTGCCGCCAATATGTCGCCGCAAACCAAATTTAACATCTGGAAAAACAGTTTTATCGACCGGGCCATTGGTCAAGGATATGACGCTAATTTGGTCCAAAACTTAATCGGACCGGCCAAAATCAATGAAAAAGCTTTGGACCGAGACAGTTCTCAGCCGGAATTTACCAAGCCCATCTGGTCCTATGTGGACGGTGCGGCTTCGGCAGACCGCCTGAATAAAGGCCGTTCAAAACTTTCCTCTACCAGCCAAACCTATGACGCCATTGAGCGCCGCTATCAGGTCAGCCGTCATTATTTGACCGCGATTTGGGGGCTGGAAAGCGCCTATGGGGTTATCCAAGGCAAACACAATATCGTCGACGCGCTCGCCACCTTTGCGCATGACGGGCGGCGTCAGAAATTCGGCGAGCAGCAGCTTTTTGCCATTCTCGATTTGCTGTCGCGCGGGGTGATCCGGCAAGATCAACTGGTCGGCAGCTGGGCCGGGGCCATTGGCATGCCGCAATTTATCCCAAGCACCATGCGCGACTACGCCGTGGATTTTGACAATAATGGCAATATTGATCTGAAAAGCTCTGTCCAAGATGCCATGGGGTCTGCCGCCCATTATCTGAACCGACATGGCTGGCGTTGGGGCGAACCGGCGATGGCCGAAGTCTCCCTGCCCCAAAATTTTGATTACACACTGGCAGAAGGGACCAAACGCGCGGTCAGTGATTGGGCTCGTCTGGGCGTCAAACCGAATAATGGGTCAAATTGGTCAAGTTCCGCAAAGGCGCTCGAGGGTAAACTCATCGTTCCTGCTGGTCACAAAGGTCCGAAATTCCTGACCTTCAAAAACTTCGATGTGATCAAAAAATATAATAACTCGACCAGCTACGCCATGGGCATTACCGTGCTAGCCGAGACCATGCGTGGTCAAAGGGTGATCACGACGCCTTGGCCACGCAGTGACAAACAAATTTCATTTACCCAGAAAAAGAAAATGCAGGCCCGGCTCACGGAACTCGGCTATGACACCAAAGGCGTGGACGGACAGATCGGCCCCAATTCTAGACGCGCCATCCGTGCGTGGCAAAAGGCAAATGGGTTGATCGCTGATGGCTATGTAGAGCTGTCTATGTGGAACCGAATTATGGGACGGTAAATTCTGACTAAAAGGTTACCAAGCTTACGCCCAACAATTCATACAAATTAATAAACTATTAGGCCGCGAACCCGATATTGACCGCAAAGATTCGTATTTTGCGAGTCCCTCAAACTTTAGCGTGGTCAAGAATGAGTCAAATGTGGATGATAATAGCCGCATTTATGGTCTTCCTTATGCAAGCCGGGTTTCTTTTGATTGAAACGGGCTCCGTACGCGAAAAAAACTCCGTCAACGTTGCCCAAAAGAATGTCACAGACCTGATTGTTTGCGTCATATGCTATGCCTTGGTCGGGTTTGGGGTAATGTATGGTTCCTCATTCAACGGACTATTGGGTACAGGCGGAATCAAAGCCGCTCTGGAGGATAAAGGCCAATGGCCAATCCTTTTGATTTTTAATTTAGCCTTTTGCTCGGTTGTGGCCACAATCGTCTCCGGGGCCGTCGCCGAACGCATGCGAATATCGGCTTATATTCTATCAACAATGGCTGTGGCCCTGCTTGTGTATCCGGTATTTGGGCATTGGGTTTGGGGAAATCAAATCATTACTTCCAATTTTGCGTTCTTGGCTAATCTAGGATTTGTCGATCATGCGGGCGGTGTCGTCATCCATGGTTTAGGCGGTTTTTTCGCGCTCATGGGAATCGTTTTCCTGGGACCTCGGCTAGGGCGTTTTGATGAAGAGAAACGTGTCTTACCCTTAGAAGGGTCGTCATACGCCATGGCATTAATGGGAGCTTTAATCCTGTTTGTGACCTGGGTTCCGTTCAATAC
>CALDSY010000002.1 GCA_937924355.1 uncultured Caulobacterales bacterium | reverse complement strand
AGATTCCATGGCCCCGCATTATTACATTGAAGGCTTGCCTGTTCCGTTTCCGTCCCTGAACAGTTTAGAAGACACATTCGAACTCTCCCAGGAATATGGCTGGAAGGACGGCGAAGGTGAACCGGGCAAAGGCATTTTTCGGGTCTATGACGGCATCCATGATGGGGTGGATAATAATTACCTAAAACTGACCCGAGATGGCGATTTGGTCCATATGCATTGGCAGGCGGAGACCTATCTGAATATCTATGCGACGTTTGCAGTTGATTGGCGGTGATGCCGGTGCCGGGCAGGCCAATTTAGGGGTTCAGTTTGGCGGGTTTGCTGCGCAAGAGCTGCCGGTGCTCACTGATGGTTTGCGCGGAACTATAGATTTTAGACGTTTGCTCTTTGGCGGAGAGTTCGTCATCGGCGTTCACATCCAAGAATTCAAAAATTATTTTGGCAAATTCCGTGTTCTCCGAGCGGGTGATGGCCCGGTCCCCATTGCTGTCCCGGCTGACATATTTTCCATATCCGAAAATTTCTGAGTTGCCGGATCGGCGCGATGAATATCGTTGCCGATTGTCTAAATACTCGTCCTTGGTGACAATGCCGCTGCCGTCTTTATCCTTGGTTTTGAAATCGGATTTTGCCCGGGCTTGTCCTTTGGTAATGGCGTCTTCCTTTTGTTTTTCAACGGCCTCTTCGATTTCATATGACGAGATGGTCCCGTTTTTATCCAAATCCCATTTTTTCAACAGAAAGTCCTTTGTCCGTTCGGCGGATTTTAGGGCTTGCGTTTCGAACACTTTGTGCGCTGCGATGATTTCGTCCTCGGTGAGATAGCCGCTAAAATCTGTGTCCAGCTTTTTGAACCGCGCTTCATTGGTTTTGCGCAGGCTTTCAATTTTGATGTCCTTTAATTCCTCAAAGGAAATTTTGCCGTCGAAATCCGTGTCGGCTTTGTTGAACATCACGGTCTGTTGGGCGAAAAACTCGGATTTAGAAACCGGGGCGACCTCTTCGGTTTCAGCCGCTTTGGTTCCATCAGTTTCTGTTTCATCCGCCAGGCTGATGGCCGGCACAGCCAATACCCATGCCAATGTCAGACCCGACATTGCTAAACATTGAAAACCGCGATTCCACATAAGCCTCTCCCTTTACTCAACCTATGGGTAATCGGATTTGCCCTTCGAAACAAATTAAAATTCCATAAGGTGAGCCCGCAAATTATCCGGTAAATCTTCGTCCAGGTTCTCTGGGTCGAATTTTTTTGCCATGCGTTTGGCTTTCGCTTTGTCCGCTTCCTTTCTAAGGACTTTGCGAATTTTCTTGCGGCTCTTGCGCGACATGTTGAGGATCGGGATCAGGTCCGGATCTTCTTCCGGCGGCACGAAGGTATCTTTGGCGTAGTCGCGCTCAAACCGGTTGCGCATGACGAACATGATCATGGCCGCATTACCTTCTCGGGTTTCCGCGTGACGCTGACCCAGCGCTTCCCACCAGGCCAGTGCAAAATCATCGGCCCGTTTCACCACAGCCGCAAAATCTTCGTGATCTCTAAGCCACCGTTTCAAATTGATGCGGCTGATCCCAAGCAGTCCGGCTATCTGCACGTGGCTGTGCCCGGCCCGGCCGGCTTGTAAAACCAGATCGAACACGCGCTCGCGCTCCGGCCCAGCATCGGGATAAACCCGTTCTGATTTTTGCATTATTTGTCTTCAGATTTTTGAAAAGTAATGAGTTACTTTGGAGGAAATGGCGGCGCAGGCGGGCAATCACCCAAGGTCGGCCGCTCGGTCTTGGGTTTACAACCATCCCAGCAGCATATGCTTTCAATGTCGCCCGTATAGGGGGTCGTCAATTTCGAATTCTTATGTTTGGATTGTTCGACCTTTTGTACGATGGCCTGCCGGACTTTGGTTTCCATGTTGGCTTTCGCGGCCGGGTCACTGGTGGCGCAACCGGCGAGGAGAAATAAGACAAACACTATAGATAAACGCAGCCACATGCCGTGAGCTTAACAGAATTCTGGCGTTTGTCACACATAACCCGCAGTACGCTGGCTGCCTGCAAATAACCCGAATCCGGACACAATTCTGACCTTGAAGCTTTCTACCGCGCCCTATGAAAACTTACAAGCCCGTAGTGAATATATTCCTATTTTTTATTTTGCCTATCTTGTTGGCCGTGTCCGTTGTTCGGTTTTGCCAGACGATCAGCCATCCTGTGCCAGCTGAGCCCGAACGGCCCGTGCCCACATTCATGCTGCCGGATAATCATTTCTATCGACAGGACGACCCCCGATGGGCAGGAGACACAATCGGCGAAACGACCGATCGTATGGCGGGCTATGGGTGCACGATTGCGAGTGTTGCCATGGCCGCATCCAATCTGACAGGCGAAAAGATCACAGCCGGTGAGCTGCAGAAACAATTGGCCGATAACGACGGTTTTACGGATAGGGGCTGGCTGATCTGGAGCGCCCTGCCCAAAGCCACAGACCATCAAGTTAAGGCCAGGTTATATCGGCAACCGGACCACGCCCATATTCAGACCTGTATGGATGCTGGTCACTATCCGCTGATCAAAATTTATCTGGACGGAACCATTGTGCATTGGGTTCTCATCGTTGGCACGACAGAGAGCAACTATCTGGTCCGAGATCCGCTTTTCGGAAACGCGAAAGACCCACCCATTACGCTTGCAAGCCGCGCCGATAAAATCCATGCGCTGCGCTGTATTGAAGACATCGACTAGTTGTGTTAAGATATAACATGATCTCAAGACGGACAGCGATAATTGGCGGCATGGCGGCAAGTAGCACTTTGATCGCCAAACCGGCTTGGGCTTGCCCCAAGACGATTCGTGTAATTGTGTCCCTCGCTGACAATACGCATCAAGGGATCGTCCCCATCAAAGCCGCACTCGGGAATGGTCAGGACCCCAAGAATAATCTTTACTGGGGTGCCATGTACGGGGTGAAGTCATATTTCAAACGTCAAACCGGATGGAGTGTTACAAAAACGGACACAACGCATTTTAATCCACATGTATTGGAAGCGTTGAATTTTCATATCAAAGACCAGCCTTTCATTGGCTATGCGGAAGCATGGGATGGCGCACACCAGAAAGAAGCGACGGAATATTTCATGAAGTTGCTTCTGAGACCGGAAGACAGCCTCACTATATTCGTTGGGCATAATCCGCTGATGGATGTGGATGTGGACTTTCCTCGCTTCGCCGCCAAACACGCCGCCCAAAACGAAAACTTGGGACGAAAATTTGCCGTCATCGGATGTCAGAGCAAAGCCTATTTTGAAAAGGGCATCGCCGCGACTGGGCATACGCCCTATGTTCTGACCAATGGGAATATGGCGCCTGAAGCTTATGTGGTCGAAGCCATCATCCGCGCGTGGCTCGAAGGTAAGCCAGCCCAAACGGCCCGCGAATACGCGGCCAAGGCTTACGCCAAATACCAAAAAATACCCTTGAAAAACGCCAATTGGCTATTCGACGTTTAGTTTGTAACAAAACAACTAATCCGGCACATAATTTGCAGTTTTCTCCCAAATGGCAACGAAGGGAGACACATAAAATGCGCCAATTGAAAATGACACTGATTCTGGGCAGCTGCTTGACACTTACGGGATGTTCATCGATCTGGTCCGGTGTATCTGATTTCGCTGACTTAATGTCGGAAAAAACCGAATTTCTCTCCTTGCGAAAATCATCTTCCCACAAAGAAGTTGTCAACACCCACGCGACGCCGGACTATAATGGAACTATTCAGTCCAGTGCAGGCTATTACGTGCCTGCCACTACACATACAAACCCATATACATATACACCAACACACACACCTACACACATAGGCGGACATACGTCTTTATCTTCGACATCCTGCCCAGATGGGGCTTATTTGACGGCCGAAAACACTTGTATGATGATGGAATCTCCAAGCTATGAGATGTCTGAACTTCGCGGCATGTCGACGACGCATTCTTTCACAGCATCACCGAATTATCCGTCAACACCCGTGGACTGTCCGTCGGGGACCTACCTCACGGCAGAGAATACCTGCATGCAGTCAGCCGAAACGACAGTCAGTCTAGCCGGGGGAATTGACAATAGCTATTCACCCTTTTCTTTAGAGACTCTGCAGGGGTCTCTAACGGGGCCGCTTATTTGCCCAGAGGGCATGATCCTAGACGGGGCCTATGACTGCCGCTTTGAAGACTCACTGTCTATGTCCTATCCGGACCCCATCACATCAACCAGCGCGATTTCTTACGGATACGAAATCTCGTGCCCGGTAGGCTCTTACAAGGACCCAGAGAATATTTGTATGCGCCAAAATGTAATGCCCTAACCCTCATCTTCACCTTTGGTGTGTGAATACTTACGGCTAAAACAATGGGTGACAGGCCTTTGAAACCCCATTAGCGTCTCCATCGAACGTTATGTGGAGACGTTATGGGTTTTTTTGGATTGCTGGTTATTGGCCTTGTCTTTTTCGTCCTGATCGGGGCGGGCATGGGGTTTGCGGCCAATGGCCGAGCCCTACGGGCGGAACAATCCATCTTGCGCCTGCAAAGGCAGGTGCAATTGCTGGAGCAGGCTCTTAAGAATTCCCAGCCTGTTCCGCCGTCAATTGCCCCGGCTGCGGAAATTACCAAAGACAGCAAGAAGATAGCGCCCGAAATCCCGCTGGACCCCAAGCCATCTATATCTCAACCCGCGTCCGAACCGGTTTCGGCGAAAGAACCAGAACCGGTGATGGCCGCGGCGACGATGGCACCGACGAAGACGGATCCGCCGACTGATCCGCCAAGGCCACAACCGGCCATGCCGGATTGGATGCCCAAAAAGGCCAGCGCCGCAGCCGCGCCGCGTAGCTTTGAATTTGAGATCGGGGCGAAATGGACGGTCTGGGTTGGCGGTCTCGCCCTTCTATTGGGCGCGGTGTTTCTATTGCGCTATTCAATTGAGTCTGGATTTTTCACGCCCGGCATGCGTGTGGGCATGGCTTGGATTATGGGCCTGGCATTGCTCAGCGCTGGAGAATGGCTCAGACGCGGAGAAAAGCTTCCCAAATTTGCCGCCGAACACGCGGGTGATATTTTCGAGAACAGTTATATTCCCGGTGTATTGACGGGCGTTGGTGTATTCACATTGCTTGGAACCGTTTTCGCGGCTCACGAACTCTATAATTTCATCGGGGCACCGATGGCTTTCATTCTGATGGGATTGATATCTTTGGGCGCCCTAGCGTTGGGTCTGTTACATGGTCCTTATATTTCAGCTCTGGGTCTAGCCGCCGCGTTTGCCACACCGCTCCTCATCCAAACCGACCGTCCCGACATGACCTCCCTGCTCGCTTATCTGGCCATCATTAGCGCGGCAGCCTGGACATTGGCTTATCTGCGGGACTGGGGTTGGTTGGCCATTGCCGCTTTGGCGGGCGGCGCTTTTTGGCTGGTTAAAATGGCCGGTGCACCAACAGCTTATATTGCCTATTGGCCGTGGCTTGCCTATTTTGCCCTGAATGCGGTGGCAAATCTCTACCTCACTTCTGATAGAGCTTTGTTCTCAACACAGGCTGATAGACCAAAACCAGGGCTGCTGGCTCTTAATCATGTGGGCCTAACAGCTTTCGTTCTGGCCGGGCTGCAGGCTCTGGCATTATTAGCCCTTGTTGAACACTTTGAAGAGAACCATCTGGCGACTCGTCTCATTGCCATTGCGTTTACCTGGCTCATGGCCGCCAGCCCGCTTTATAAACGCAACCTCCATCCTAATATCTGGATTGCTGCATTGTTTGGCGCCGTGTTCCTGATCATGAGAGGCTTTGGAAGCCTTCCCATGACAGCGACTTTAGTGGCCATTATTTTGGGACTGGCAACCTATTACGGAAGCCGCGGCGAAGGCCGCAAACAATGGGTCTGGTCCATCCCAGCCGCTGCCTTTCCCATTCTGGCCGTTCTAGCTTCTGAAGTTTCCAAACCACGGGCACCCTCAGAAACCCATCTCGGCTTATACTTTTTAGCCGGTGCGGCGGCTTTGGTCGGTGGGGCTTGGTGGCTGAACCGGGAAAAAGCAAGCCAGGCCGCGATTTCCATATATCTTATCGGCAGTGCCCTTGCCTTTTGCCTAGCGATCTTCATCGCGCTGGATCCGCCGGCCAATATCGCGGCTAGCGCCGCGGGCATGATTATATTTGCCGGACTATTTGGGCTGCTTCCCAATACGGCGGCCCGCGCGCTCAGCTTGGCGATGGCAGTTTTAACACTGGCCGTAACGCTGTTCTTTGTCCTCGATAAACCCGGCAATGTGAGTGAGCAGTTCCTGCTCAATGAGCTCTGGACTTATTTTGCTCTGCCTGCGCTTATTGCCTTTGTCTCGGCGCGCCTTCTGCGGCGTTCAAAAACAGATATGAATTCCGAAGGTCTCTTGGGGATGAGTTTTATTTTCGGTGCCTTGTTTATTTTATTTCAGATCAGGCACTACATGACGGATGGGGCGCTATATTCTCGGGGCTTCACCTTTGAAGAATTAGGCCTGTATGTGGCCGTTGGATTGATATCCACCCTGGGGCGTCGTTTTATGAAACTGCCCGAGCCCCGTCCAATCAATCTTGGCATAAACCCCGGCCAGCAACCTTTGCAGCTGGATCGCATTATACCGGGTATTTTGACATTCTTTACATGGCTAACGTTAGGCGTCTTTGCGTTTTTCCTTTGCGTTACACTGGCGCCTTTGTTCAACGAAGGTGTGCTGGTTAAAGGCGGGCGGGCCCTTAATACACTCACAATTGGATATCTCATTCCCGTGGTCCTAATGAGCGCTATCCTTTGGCAACAGCGCGAAACAGAGTCGGATCCACAATCCAATGCGATGCGCGGGCTCACACTAGTCGGCCTGCTGCTTTATGTGACCAGCCAGGTGCGTGTGTTTTTCTCTGGGATGAAAATATCTCTATTGGATAATTTCCCCGACGGGCTGGAGAGCTACACTATAACGGCGAGCTGGCTTTTGATTGGGGTGGTCGCCCTGGCTATAGGGGTCAAATTTAACAGACGAGCCTTCCGTCTCGGATCGGGGATCATCATCATACTAACCGTGTTAAAAGCGTTCTTGATTGACATGGCCACGCTTGAGGGTGTTTTGCGCGCTATCTCCTTTGTCATCCTCGGCGTTGTATTGATTGTGATCGGCCGCGTTTATCAAAAACTCCTGTTTGAAGATCAGAAACGTTACAACAGCGCATCATCGTAATTTTCACCTTTGCTTCATGCTTGTCGGGCAAACATCCGCGCACGAATCAAACATGGGATGACGCATGACTGACAAACGCACAACCGACCGCCGCATAGGTAAAATATTCCGCTCTTCCGAAGAAGACATTGCCCGTGTCGAAGAGATGCCAGAGACACCGCAAACGGTTCATCCGGCTTATCGTCTTGCGTTTGCCGATCAGGATTTTTTGACTCGAGAAGAGTTGCGTCCAGTCCGTCTGCAATTGGAATTGCTCAAACCAGAAATGCTGCTCGACGAGCAAGGCATCGAATCCACGGTCGTCGTTTTTGGCTCTGCCCGCATTCCCGAACCCGGTAAAAAATCCGAACGAGATTATTCAGACGCCACACACGAGGCGCTCGCTACCAATTCAAAATATTACGAAATGGCGCGGGAATTTTCCCGCATTGTCACCCGGGACAGTAAAAAAACCGACTGCAAAGAATGGGTCATCTGTTCAGGCGGCGGCCCTGGCATAATGGAGGCGGCCAATCGCGGCGCGGATGATGAAGGCGGATGCTCCATCGCCCTTAACATCGTCTTGCCTTTTGAGGCGTGGCCCAACCCCTATGTAACACCTGCCCTGTCCTTTCAGTTCCACTATTTTGCTGTCCGTAAAATGCATTTCCTGATGCGCGCCAAAGCGGTTTGCATTTTCCCAGGCGGGTTCGGAACCCTGGACGAATTTTTCGAAGTGCTGACCCTCATTCAAACACAGCGCGTCAAACCCATGCCGATTTTGATTTTCGGCAAAGAGTTTTGGGACCCGATTATCAATTTTAAAGCGCTCGCCGATCAAGGGACAGTTTCCCATTCTGATCTCGACTTATTTCAGTTCGTCGATACGCCGGAAGAAGGCTGGAAAATCATCAAGGATTTTTACGCTTAGACGCCGTCTCGGAGAACTTCGAGAAATATAGGACCAAAGCGTTCGAGCTTGCTGGGGCCGACTCCGTTGACTGCAAGCATTTCATCGAGTGTTTGTGGTTTTCGCCGGACCATATCCATCAGCGTGGCATCTGTGAAAACCGTGAAAGCCGGCTTGTCGGCTTCTCGCGCCAACTCCAGGCGCCGCGCCTTGAGCTTTCCAAGGAGGTCCAGGTCGTCGGGCTTAAGATCAACGGCACTGGGTTTACCTCGGGATTTATTGATGGTTTTGCGTGTAGTTTTGGTGAAATCCTTGCACTCAAAACGTCTTTGTCCGGCTCGGACAGCGCGGCCTAGGTCTGTAGGCCTGAGCGCCCCCATACGTTCGATATCCATCTCAATAAAACCGCTGGCCGTGGCTTGTCTGATGAGCGCCTTAAGGAACGGCTCAGCCATATGTTTAACCTGACCAAATTGCGGAAGATTATCATGTCCGCGCGCCTGTCCTTTTTCAGTCACCTTGCCTCTCGCCACATCAATGACATGCCCTTGCCCAAACCGCGCACCTGTGGCCTCGATAACGTCAAGAATGAGCTTTAAATTATCGGTTGCATCTATGAGCGCAGGTGGGCTGAGGCAGTTATCGCAATTCCCGCAGGGTTCACAATTGTCCCCAAAGTAGTCCAGCAAAACCCGGCGCCGGCATTTAGGGGCTTCGCAATAAGCCAGCAGCGCCTCTAGGCGTTGGCGCTCGCGGATTTTAAACTCTGATGATCCATTGCCATCGGAGATAAAACGTGCGCGCTGGCTCACATCCCCGTAACTGTAGTAGAGCACAGTGTCAGCGGGCTGGCCATCGCGGCCCGCACGACCGATTTCCTGATAATAGGCCTCCATGGAAGACGGCAGATTTACATGGTAGACAAAGCGGATATCCGGTTTATCGATCCCCATGCCAAAGGCAATGGTCGCGACGACCACGACGCCCTCTTCCGATAGAAATCGATTGAGCACCTCGGATCGGTCCGCGTCCTCCATGCCTGCGTGATAGGTTAGCGCCTTGTAGCCGGCGCCGCGCAGAACTTCCGTCATGTCTTCGGTGTTCTTGCGCGATAAGGCATAGACAATGCCCGAGGCCCCATTTGTAGTTTTCATAAACTCCAGCAGCGCCGCGCGCTTATTGCCGCCGGTGGTGACAGCCAGGGACAGATTGGGCCGATCAAACCCTTGCACAACAATCCGGCCGCGCCCGCTAAACAGAACATCGGCTATGTCGTCTCGGGTTGCGCCGTCGGCAGTGGCCGTGAAAGCCGCGATGGGTGTGTCCGGGAAGCGCTGATGAAGCTGGGTCAGCCGGGCATAGTCCTCGCGAAAATCAGGTCCCCATTTGGCCACGCAATGGGCTTCGTCTACCACGAAAAGAGCGGGACGTAATTTCACCATGGCCGCCAGCATCCGCTCGGTCATGAGCTGTTCGGGTGAGAGATACAGCATTTTTGCCTGCCCCTCTGTGACGCTTCTCCATTGCCGGATATTTTCGTCTCTCGATTGTCCCGAATGAATGCAGGCCACATCCACGCCGTTTTGCCGAAGGGCAAATGTCTGATTATCCATGAGCGATTTTAGAGGGCTCACGATAATGGTCGGACGGTCACCGAGCAGCGCCGGGATTTGATAACAGAGCGACTTCCCCGCCCCGGTCGGTAGAACGGCTAAAATGTTCTCGCCGCGCTGGATAGTTTCTATGATATCCGCCTGTCCGGGACGAAAAGCCTGGAAGCCAAAAACAGTTTCGAGAATCGATTGGGGTGTGCGCATTCACGGCCTGTAGCACCGATCTGCGGCATCGTCAGGCAAATCGAACTAAAATCGCACAATCCCGTAAAATACGGCCAGTTCATGCAGGCCGGACTTTATGAGTTCCCGAGCCGTGTTGCGCTCTGTCCGGTTGGGCCAGATTTCAGCCATGGTCGCATCGGGCCTATCCCGGATTGCACGGTTGAGACAGGCCAGTTCCTCGGGCTCCAGCTTTTCTGCGGCCCGCAATAAACGCCGGGATATATCCAGCCTTCGCGTTATATGGCCCTCCCCTTGAGAGCTAATATCAATGCGCTCCCGATAGGTGGCGTTTCTGTGGCCCTGCGCTGCCAAAAGATCCGCATGATAATGGCTCCCCGCCATCAAGTGATAGGCTTCGAGAAAACGCGATTTCCGCTTAGGGTGTTTGCGCGCTAAACCTTCCAAAGCTTTGACACACGCCAGGCGTTCGAGCCGCATACCGTTCAGACTGACGCCGCCATCAAAATCCTTTTCCGCGAACCGGACAAGTTTATATCCCTGCTGCGCTCCAGTTTCCGGGGTTATACTGTCTTTGGCAATTTGTTCGAGTGGAGACCGCGACCGAACCGGTTTGGAGGTCGGTCTTCGTTTGCGTCGTGCCATCAACCATATTTCCCAAGGGATTGGTCAAGACCAGATATTCGGTTCACCACCGCATTGTCCCTGCCAAAGGCTGCATGGGCATGGGCCTCACAATAACGGCCCGGTGTTTCAGCCCCGCAAGCAGCACGCGCGCCCGGCGCGATATACTGGCACCCGCCAATAATTCGTGATTTCAAAACAGGCCGTTGCAGCCGCAATTCCCGCTCAGACGAATTCTCGTTCTTATAATAATGTTTGAGATAAGTCGTGCGCGCGCGCCCGGCTTGGATGGCCTCTTTACGCAGCCGGTAAAAATCCTGCAAGTTGAGTTTTGTATCAAACCGCTCATTGAACATTACATGGACATGACGCAATGTCCGCCGGCTAATACCCACATTAGCATCCAGAAACCGGCACTGCTCGTCCGTTAGTCTTTCAAGCATGCGAAAACGTTGTCCGCCGTCCTTCCAGACGACAGGCTCGGGATGTTGTCCCATAGATCCTTCTCCTTTGAATTGCCCTACCCGGGCGAAATGACACTTAGGGCTCGTCTGCCCAAAGACTCCAACCAAGGTGCAAAGGCACCGCGATTACAGATATTGAAAATGCCCAGATTAGTTCGAGACTCATAATTGCACGTCCATGAATATTTTCCTATTTTATAGGATTGGACGCGTCAGTATGTCAATAGGATTTTTCCTATTTATAGGATATTTTTCCTCTACGTGGAAATTTGGAAGAAACTAGAAAGCGGCGAGGCCCGCAAAAATAGTACCTCCAACAACACCTAGCGAAACCAATGTTCTTAGCAGGGATGGCACCAGGCCGTGAGCGAGTTGAAATCTGTTCCACAAATCCAACTTTTTCTGCAACACATATTCATCGCCCTCCAATAGGACGGGATAGCCAGGGGGCACAAATCCGGCTTTAGGTGCCGCCTCTGGCGCCGTTCCGGCATCAAAATGTTTCTTCAACATTGTCTCTTTTTCCAAGAGATCCTCAAGTACCTCATTGTGTAAAACGTTCAGCGCATGCTGAATATGACTAATCACTTCATGGGCTTCCTGAAACCAATGGGCAAAATTCTTTTTATTGACGGGCTGAAAATCAAAAACCGGCGCGGCGGCGGCCCAGCTCTCAATACCAATTTCTTTACACATATTCTTTGAGAGCTTAATTGCCTCAGAAAACTGCGACGCATTGGTGATGATTTCATCAGCTTCTTGGCAAACTTTTACCATACGTCGCTTCTCAAAAAAGCCGATTTTATCATCCGCTGTAATGACCTGCCAGGTGTTGATCATCCGAGCATGTTCGTTCGCCACTGTCGCAAGTAAGTGGTCTGCACAGTGCAGAAGATGGGTCGAATAAGCCAAATATTCGGGCCACCCGTTTTGGAACTTTTCTGCAATATTTAAGCTTGTCTTCCGGCAATTGGCCTCATTGATCATCAGCTTCTTCAGCGCGATCTTTTTATCGTCTTTGACCTCCTCGATGGCATCCGGAATTTCTTCGCGTCTGATATCCTCACCGCGATGTCTGTAAACACCCCCTGAAGGTTGCATGTCACCGGATAGTAGCGCTTCGAGGGTCACCACCTCCTGATTGAAACCATTGACCGCTTTGATATCACTTTTGATGCTTTCCGGGTAGAGCGCGGCGAGGTCTATGTTCCCGCCTACGGTGGCCAGAGACATCATTTGGTCAACACTTTCAAAATCGCGCACCGGGCTGCGGCCCAAATAAGCGCCTCTAAATTCTGGAGAATAGGAAATATTGCTAAACTGTTTGGCTACAAATTCGGACGAAGTCGCAGCGTCAAAATCCTTAATCGCCTCTGCATTATAGAGACCACGGCTCATTTTCTCTCGGATAGTCGCTGCGTCACGAAAAACCAGCCAGGCACTCCGTTCATCCCGCGCGGCCGGCACATAAATACCCTTAGCATTGGCTTCCCGGTCGCTGGACGGCGGATGGGTCGACCACATTTGGGGCGGACGCGCGCTTTGCTCTTCAAAGACACGGTGGTCTTTGGCATTCCCGCCAGCTTGCGGCGGCGTCCCATAAGAAGGATCGTCAAATACACGGCGCAACTCTTCCAAGGCCTGGGTCTGTGCATCAAATAAATCGGTTAGGATTTTTTTATCGCCCGCTGCGCGGTCTGCAACGCTCAAAGCCGTTTGCCAAGCTTGATCTGCGGTTTGTAGCTTGTACAGCGCATTTACCAACTCATCGCTACCCGTGACAGACACGGCTACAAGATCAGCATTAAACTCCATTTCCCGGCTAAGGGCCCGCTCTGCAATAATGACAACTCGGAACAATACTTCCATGAGGGAACGTAATGACCAGAGGATAAGCTGTAGAATCCAGCCGATCCACGCGATCCTAATATCAATTGTCGATATGAATCGAATAATCCCGTCAAACCAATCCCGAACACTGACCATATGGGCAATGATTTGATGCGCGATGTATACCCATCGCCCAACCATCATGGTGTTCTGCGAGAAATGCCCGAATTCATGAGCGAGCACGGCCTTAAACTCCGACAGGTTGAGAACATTTACCAGACCTAGACCAACAATAAGATTTTTCTTGGAGGGAATGATCAAATTGATCAACGACAGGTCATAAAACACGGCCGCATTGACTTGCGGCGTTAAAAACACCCGGTGCGGTCGCGGTGCACCAATTTCGTCAGCTAGTTTATGAAGATAGGCATAGAGCTCGGGCTGATCGGCTTCGGAAACTTCAATGCCGTTCGGCGTCCCGGCCTTGCGGATAGCAAACAAAGATTTGAACATGAATAAAGTCAATAATCCCGCGCAAAATCCGGCGAATAATTTCCCAAATTCAAAATCACCCGTAACAGCCATGGCCGCAAAGTTTTTATAGGTAATGAACCCAAATCCTATCATAAGCGCTAGATAGATGACGATAAAGGCAATCAAGCCCATCATCGCCAGCATAGCCTGCTTTTTGTAACTGGCTTTTGGCTTGGTAAGGCTGTCCGGTATATTCGCTGGACTGGCCGGATAAAGATCTGAAATCGTATTCATTATGTCCCCCACTCTTATTTGTTGGGCGCAGACTATCACAAAATGATAATTGCGCGCAATTCTTGATAGGATTTTTCTTATTGACGGTCATTTTAGCGATCGACATAATCTGTGCCAATCCCAAGGAAGGATGAGTTTTTGGATCGTACGAAACTTGATAAGGGCCGTCAGAGACTTTTGTCATTGGTGGATAGTCACCCAAGTTATGATTTGGCTGGCCTGTCCAAACTAATTGGCAAGAACCACGCCTATCTACATCAGTTTATTTGGAAAGGATCACCACGAGAATTACGAGAACGCGACCTGCGAACCGTATTAAAAGCCCTAAACGGGGAACCATCTGACAAAGCAAGCAGCCTCGCCGTTGTTCAAATTCCCCAATATAGCTTTCGCGCTGGCATGGGCGGCGGCGGCGTGATTACGGACGAAAGCGAGGCAGAATACCTTGCCCTGCCCAGGACCTATCTGGAGCAAATGCAGCTGGCCAGCGCCGATCTCATTTCCATCGCAGTCGAAGGCGACAGTATGAGCCCGACACTTGAATCCGGTGACCGCGTCATGGTCAACCGAAAGGACAAAAACCCATCCAGTGGCGGCGTCTTTGCCATTCATGACAGTGATGTTCTTGTGGTGAAACGAGTCGAGCGCATCCCGGCCACAAATCCGGTGCGACTTAAACTCATCTCTGATAATCCCAATCACGGCATTTATGAGGTGCCCGCCGGGGAAACAAATATTCTGGGACGCGTTGTCTGGTA
>CALDSY010000001.1 GCA_937924355.1 uncultured Caulobacterales bacterium | reverse complement strand
GGCTCGCATGGTGTTTAATTTTGCCATTGAAATAATACACCGGACTGCCTGCTGGTTTCAGCGGGATATTGCGCAGCCAGTCACAATAGGACCCTTCTTCGCAAGCCGTCCGCGTATAGCCCTCGGGCGTGGCAATGCGGTTATGCAGAGCGCGGTCCGGATTATAGTCAGACAGCCAAGCATATGTTTTGGCGTGGGCTTCGCTCGCCCATAACAAAGCTGCAAAGCTGCAAGCCAGTCCTGTTAATAGTGCGGATGTTTTCAAACGTGCGCTCCTTTGTGTTTTTTTAGACTATACATGGAAGACTTGAGTCTGTGAAATTGCAATGACAGTGTTCAGTGGCATGTCAGTTTTTCGATCCGAAAAACCTCTCCCACCAACTCATGTTGCGTTTTCGGTGTGAAGCTCGATCCCTCAAATCAAGCTTCATGAGTATTGATTGATAACTTTCTTTGGCTTTCATGAAAAACCTAGCTTCTTCACATCTCTCAGGCGCCAGGTCCTCTTCAAATAAACATGCCTCATCATCTCTGCGCACCCGGCTAACGCGATCACTCATTTCCCTGATTGAAAAATCTTCACCGGTTTCAAAATACCAATGAAGCATATAAGGATGTACGGGCATCATGTGCATTTCATCAGAATAGAATTCGCCATTTTCTCGCCGTGTCACAACAAAAATTTTAATCCTGCCGAGCGGAAAACTCACACCACACATCCCTATATTTGTATGATGGTGAACTTTGACCAGTTTAGGAGGCGCGCCTTTTAGCACCTCTAACATTTCAATATTTGTATGGGTCGCCGGCTTCCAAGACCCAGTCACATTTCGATCCCATTTAGTCTCTACAGGTCGACCCCAGAAAATGGTCGTATTCTCAACCCATTCGCTCATATTGCCCGATGGTAGAGTCCAGGAGCAGGCATAAGAAATTACGCTGTTTGTAAAACAAGCGAGGAAAATAATGCCTACTTTTAAGCCACTCATATGTAATATTATAACTATATTTGGAGATGATCAAGCCACAAAAAAACCGGGCTCAAAGACCCGGCTTTTCAAATTCTTTAAAGCGGTTTGCTTATTTCATCGCCTTAACGGCTTTGTTCAAGCGGGACACCTTCCGGGCGCCAGTGTTTTTGTGATAAACGCCGCGGGAAACCGCGCGCATCATGGCTGGCTCGGCAGCCTTAACGGCTTCCTGAGCCGCCTTTTTGTCACCCGCCGCGATAGCGTCATCGACTTTGCGAATGGCGGTTTTGACCTGTGACCGACGCGCCTTGTTGACGGCGGTCTTGCGGGCTTGAACACGAACAGCTTTTTTAGCAGAAACTGTATTTGCCATATTTTCCTCAAAAAATTGGCCCTATTGAGGGCCAGTGAATTCGTAAGCGCGCCCTATAGGCGAGCTTTTAATCAGCGTCAAGCGCTACTTATTCTTAAAATGTGGCTGTCGTTTCTCAATAAAGGCCGTCATGCCTTCGCTCTGGTCGTCGGTCGAAAACATGCTTTGGAATAATCGGCGCTCAAAACGAATGCCTTGGGTCAAGGTCGTTTCGAAAGCCACGTTGACGGTTTCCTTGGTCATCATGGCGATCGGCAGGCTCATGGAGGCGATTTTACGTGCCGCTTCTTCGACCGTATCCTGTAGCTCATCGAGGGGCACGACGCGCGCGACTAACCCGCTGCGCAGGGCTTCTTCTGCGTCCATCATGCGACCCGTCAGACATAGGTCCATGGCTAATGACTTGCCTACGGCCCGGGTCAGGCGCTGCGTCCCCCCAATGCCCGGCATCACGGCCAAAGTGATCTCAGGCTGGCCAAATTTGGCATTATCAGCGGCAATAATGAAGTCACACATCATGGCGATTTCGCAGCCGCCGCCCAGCGCATATCCGGAAACCGCTGCAATGATGGGCTTGCGAAACCGCTCAATGGCCTCGTGATAGGCGTTGAAAGGGTCATTGCGGTAAATGTCCAGATACTGGTTTTCCTGCATTTCCTTGATATCCGCCCCGGCGGCGAAGGCTTTATCAGAGCCAGTCAGGATCACGCAGCCGATTTCATCATCAGACTCGAGCTCGGCCAGAGCCTGAGCCACTTCTTTCATCATGTCATTGCAGAGCGCGTTGAGGGCCTTTGGGCGGTTCAAACGAATTTTCGCGACGCCTGCATCCCTGGTAAATTCAATCATGTCATAGGTCATAAGCACCCTTCCTGTTGGAAGCGGCTTTTACTTGGGCCTCTTAAGGCTGGCAAGACCAAAGAAAGGAATTAGAAATTCCGTACAAATGGCGCTGTGGGCACAACAAAGCCTTTTGCGGCAGGGTCTACTTTGAACTTGACCATGTCGGGCTCATTGGAATTTGTGACATAACCGAGTTTGCGAAGCGCAACCCCTAGCCCTGCCTTCATGTAGCGCTTTAATTGGCCGTCCTGCACATATTGAGGCGTGCGTCCAAATTTGGTCCGCAAGGCTGCATTGGCAATCATGTTGGCGTTTTTTATCCCAGATTCACGGGTCGAGTATTCGGTGGTCACAGAGACACAAAAGCTCGAATTATCCACGCGATGCGGCGAGTTTAGCGGCCAGGTCACCGCCTGGTTTGGATCCAAATCGACAATCACAGCCTCATCATCAAACCCGGCCTCATAAGGAAGATCATCGACCAGATCATTGGTAATGATCGCTTCATAATCTTTGTCGGCAATGAATTTTTCATTCAAAGGGTAAATGTAAATGCGTTTGGCCCCGCGCACATGCCAAAGGATGGTTTCAGTTTTATCAAAGTGATAAGGTGTTTGAGAAATAGGCGAGGAAATCAAAAT